>JAPLKB010000071.1 GCA_026388275.1 Pseudomonadota bacterium | reverse complement strand
GTCCATCTGACCCACGAACTGGCCATCTGATAATGACCGTTCACGCCTTGACCGACCTGACCACCCACACAACCTACCTTTTAAGAAACCTATCAAATTGTATTCCCTTTGTCTATTGGTGTCTTGTATAATAGTACGAGGCACTGACAAAGGACAACCGGGATGAAAAGAATTGCCCGACCCGTGGGTGCAGCCAATCGCGGTTGGCTCTGGTTGATCCACATGTTAGGCAAAATCAACGAATGGAGGACTTGCAGTGAAGAGGATCTTCTTAGCTGTTGGAGCAATGGTTATCGTAATTGTTAGCGGGTGTGCCGGCACTACACCGATCAAGAACATAGGATTGCCGCCAGTAACTACAATCGAAGGAACGGTTACGCAACTAAATGAAAACGGTTTTACTCTTACGGACAACTCTGGTTCAATCTTTGTTCGCGCTAAGTTGCCGGGCAACAGGAAATTGGATGTCTCCCTTAATGAAAAAGTCAAAGTCTATGGCAATTTACAGGGTGGCCAGGAAAAGGTGTTTGATGGATACGTAATTAAGAAGCCAACTGGGGAACAGATCATTGTCACCAATCCGACCCCTCATTTCGGCTTCGTTATTCAGAGTAGATTTTAATGCCTAACTATGCCATCCACCGGCGAAATACGGCGCTTCGCCTCCCGGTGACGCCGGCGTTGGTCTGCAAACATGGTGATCACGATTCACCCTCATTGTTTGATAATGATGGAGGACGCAATCAAGGATAAGAGGAAATAGAAATCGATGAAGGCCCTTGACATATTGGAAGCCGTTATTCGATAGATGTAAGATGCGACCCGGCCGGACGGCGGGAAGGAGGATAGGATGAAGGCATGGATCGGGAAGAGTCTCATGGCAATCGGTCTGATCCACCAGATCTATGGGTTGGTTGCGTATCACAAAGTCGTTTTCCAGTTTGCCGGAGAATTACTCTTTAATACGGTCGGCAGGAGCCTTGACAGGCGGGTGGCATTTTGGTTTTTCATGACTGGTTTCTCCCTCATGATTGTCGGCGGTCTCATCGACTGGATCGAGCGCAGAAAACTCGAAATGCCGTTGTTTTTGAAATGGAGCTTTCTTGCCTTTACTGTCATTGGATGCTTTATGCACCCAAAATCAGGACTCTGGGCACTATTGATCCCTGCGATTGGTATATTCCTCCGAGCACGCAAAGAGGCCGGCAAGAAAGAAAAACAATAAAGGGGCAGCCAGTAATTAAGGATAGACGGAGGATTGGTTGCCGGTGTCTCTACTATTTCATCAAATATGGTGAAAAAGTCAGGACTTCCAAGGTTAGCGGCAAAGAGATACCCCTGTGAAACAGAGAGTTTTCCTATCGAAACTATATCCTGAATTTTAGAAACCAGTTTTAGAAGTTATATCCTGCTGAACAGCGTCCGTGTTGACTTTACGGCTATTTTAGAAATCTGTGTAACTGTTACACGGATTTCCTGATGCAAAACTTTATGTCTTCTTTCATATACAACCAACTCACTCATCACCACATCCAAATTGTACCCTTTGTCAGGGTGTTTCGCCTGAATGGCTGAGCAATGTGCTATACAGGTAGCACGATCCCGACAGAAAATAGGGAAGGCATTAATCTGATTGACAAAAAATACCGACGGGGATAAGATTGGTTGCAGTATAGTTGTTTTTCTACATAGCAAAAAAAGGAGCATGTGATGAAAGACAAGAGTAAGAAAGACAAGGAAAAGGGTCAGAAGCAGAACACAGAAAAACAGCGACAAGAGGCAAAAAAGAAACTGGAGAAACTACCGAAAAGATCCTTGTGACAAAAAAGCCTGGTACACTGTTCAGGGCGGTATCGTAAGCACCCTGACTTTACCCTGCCCTTAGCAGATTTTCCTGCACTTATCAGATTACTGCTTAGCCTTTTTCCCCACCTTCCGAGTACTATTGTATAATAATATATGTATAACTGTCCATTAGCTTTTGGGCTACTTCATTTCGTAATCATTGTCTTCAAAAGCGCATCAGCGTAAAAACTTTGCAGGTAACATCAATGCCCTTCAAATTGAAAAATGCGGCTTAATACGATTTTTAAGGGCTTTTTTATCTACCCAAAACCTCTTCAATGATCTTGTTTCTGAGGCTTCTCGTTGATCCCCTGTGGACCCTGAGAAGTTCCTTTAGGTATGCAAAACAACCATCGAGAGAATTGGTGGTATTGAGGATCTTTAGTTCAGGATGCTTTTGATAGGTAAACAGATAGGGAAGGCTTAGTCTCAGGCTTCTATATGCAGAGCGAAGTCTCTTATGCGTATAATGCCATTTCCCTGTTATGGGATCTGTCGTTCTTTCTTTCAGAAAGGATGACCACTGCATATACCAGGTATCCAGAGAGGCAATAAAGTTTTTCT
>JAPLKB010000070.1 GCA_026388275.1 Pseudomonadota bacterium | reverse complement strand
TCCTTTCCAGAATAGCAATCTTCAAGCCTGCCTTTGTCAAATAACCCGCTGCGGTAAGCCCGTTAGGACCGGCGCCGATAATTATACCGTCGTATTCCAATTCTCTCATAATTCCGCCTCCTTTTTTAAAACCATTTTTGTTGGGTAACGTTTCATATTTTTATTCTTTCCACATAACCTTAAGCAGTTCTAATGAATTACTATAATGAATAAATTGAACCAAAATCAAATCAAAGTATTTTATGGGTCTATTAATGTTCTTAATAAACAATAAACGTACTCTCTGAATAATTTAGCAAGCTCACACAATATGTGAGAGCGAAGGGGATACAGGGGACACCCGAAAGCGGATGTCCCGAAAACATAAAATGGGCAAAGCACATAAGCATATCTCTTTTATTAATCATCCACGAGCGTCAGGCAGTTCGGAGCGCACCATTGCACACACTGTGGATTGGGCGGATCACCGCAGAAGTCGCATTTAAGGGGAATTTCTGTGTCAGGTTCCTTGTAAACCGATTTTGACGGACATGATGCCCGGCATGTGATGCATTCGTCTATTTCAATCCCATCAACAATCCGGGTGCCTTTTGAATTACAGGCGGCTTCCGTGTATGGGCCCGCGATGACGGGGTAACAGAATTCCTCTCCCACATAGACCCTGATCCGGGACCGCCAGGGGTTCACGCTCCCCGTGTGTGCCAAAGAGCAGATAATTTCACACTGTTTACAACCTGTACATGTTTTGTGGTCTATCTTGATCTTCATATCACGCCTTCCCCCTCTTTTTCCAATTTCAGTTCCTCAAGCTTCTTTTTGGTCGGCACGCCGTTTTTATCCCAACCTCTCATTTTGTAATACTCTGGTAGTAATTTATCAAGAGGGACCACACGGTTTTTCACGCGCGGTTCTGTTGTTATTCGTGGCGGCAGAGTGTCTTCCTTGACGCCAGCTCTCATATTAAACAGTTTTTCAAGATTCCATATTCTCTCACCCAGCGGGTCAAGTGTTTCCTTCGTAAAGCCTGTACCGGTTACATAGTTAAGCCACTCAGCCATTTTTTCTCCCCACTCGGGACCATGATAGATAATCCAGCACAATATGCCTGAATCAGCGGTTGCAAGGTAATCCTGATCCTTTTTTGTAAATTCCGTGAAAAAGGCAGGATCCTTTCGACCTTCATAAAAAGGCATGGTTGCTTTCGTATGGGCGCCTCCGGTATTGCAGGTAGCATATTGGAGCCCCAGAGCATCAAAAGCCTGCGGATGCCATGCCGGTATGCCCATACCCTTTATACCCATGAATAGCTCGGGGTGCCCGTATTGTGATGCTAATGCTATGCCACCCTCGGCCATAAGATCGCCTATGCCCTGCCTGTGGGCTATTTGTTTGAGTAGCGTGAACATGTTTGTGTTGCCGAATTCCAGGGGATAGCCAATGTCTTTTTCAGGCAGGTGGCCTTCCTCAAAGAGTTCCATAGCACAGGAGATCATGGCGCCTGTTGTGATCGTGTCCATGCCAAGCTCGTTACAAAGATAATTGGCACGACAAATGTCCTCCATATCTCCGAGACCGCAATTTGCACCCAAGAGGGCCATAGTCTCATGCTCAGGACCTTTGGCGGTATATGGATATTCAGGATCTTTTATGCGGCTTCGCTTACTACAACCGAACGGACAGGAAAAACACGCCTCATCCCGGACACGAATCAGGTCGCGAATAACCTCAGGGTCCTCATACTTCACGAATTTTTCAAAGTACCCGTCCTTGAAATTGAAGGCAGCCTGGCTTTTGCTGGCATTAGCGCGGCCAGGGAGTCCCCAGGTGCCGTATCTGCGGCGTTTATAAAAGTCACCACTTTCCCTGGCTCCCTTATAGAAGTCCATCACTGCCTGTCGGAAACCTTCCACGTCGGCTATGTTGACTTGTCCGGTTCCAAGTGAAACCACGGCCTTGATGTTCTTCGAACCCATGACTGCACCGAGACCGGAACGTCCAGCGGCACGCCCACCATCGGACATGATGCAGGCAAATCTCACGAGATTCTCGCCCGCAGGGCCGATGTTAGCAATACCCATGGAGTTGAGAGCCCAGTTGTCGAGGTTATACCGTACTTTCATATCCTCGCGTATCATCTTTTCCGTCTCATATGACTCTTTCCCCCAGAGATTTGCTGCAGGGAGTATCTCCACCCGGTCATTGAGAATAGTCACATAGACCGGTTCAGGCGATTTACCTTCGAAGATAAGGAGGTCGTAGCCCGAATACTTCAAGTTAGAGCCGAAGTATCCGCCGCAGCAGGGGCTTGATACACAGTTGCTGAGCGGGGACTTGGCAGAAGCCATAAAGCGGCTCGCTGACGGTGCACCGCTGCCTGTCAACGGGCCTGTAGAAAATATGAGTTTATTCTCAGGACTCAGGGCATCGATGCGAGGATCGATCTCATCGAAGAGGATCCTGTCACTCATACCCCGGCCCCCGATGTACTCCTCCATAAGGTAGGTCGGCATAGCCTCTACCCAATGAGTTCCCTTGGTCAAATCGATTCTTAATATTTTTCCGTTCCAACCAAACATGTTAGTCCTCTCTTATATGGTTTATATGTGTCGGGCACTTTCTTAAAGCCATTTCAACAGCAACCGGTATTGCTTTCTCCACCTCAGGGGTGAATTTCTCACGAAAGGTCGTTACGTCTCCTGCTTCCACAGCAACTATATCGATACTCGAGGGCATAGGAAACCCAAGGGCTTTACCAAGTTCGAGTGCCGTAGTGAAATCTACTTGATGAGGAGACGAAAGATGCAAAGCAGAAATGAAGTTCTCAGGCTGCAGATCATAAACCTGACCTGGAGTTCCCCCTTTGGTCTGGATTGCATCAATAAGCACTACGTGATCATATCCCAGGAATGCCTCCAGAAGAAAAAGTCCACCCTGGCATGCTTCGGCGATTGTAACAGAAGGATCGGAGATCCTTTTGCCAACTTCCGTGGCTACTCTAATTCCTACTCCGTCATCGCAGAGCACTGAATTACCGATACCCAGAACCAAGGTCTTCTCCATAAAACCCTCAAAACCTCTTTACTGCGTCAATCAATGTTCCGTCAGCGTCGTATACTGATATTTCTATGGGCAACTCACCGGGCAGGGTGTGTGTCGCACAACCCATGCATGGGTCATAGGCCCGCCAGGCAAGTTCGATTCGATTCAGCAGTCCTTCTGTTATTTCTGTACCCTTATGGATAATGCCCTGAGCAGCTTTCTTTATAGTCAAGGACATAGCCGCATAGTTGTTTGTCGTCCCTACGATAAGGTTACATTTTTTTATAAGACCTTTCTCATCAGTTATGTAATGGTGGGTCAGGGTGCCGCGGGGCGCTTCTACTATTCCAATTCCTTCAACAGGTGTTTCTGTTGGAATATTGCGTATGTTCGGCCCGGTGATCTCAGGATCACGGCTGAGTTCAAGCATCCTTTCAGCCGCAAACAGCAGCTCAATCAGTCTTGCCCAGTGAGTAGCCAACGTGTGATGCACCGGCTTGCCGCCAAGAGCTGCATACATTTTTTCATACTCTTCCTGTGCAAGCGGGGTTGCCATGCCGTCTGATGCGTTAAGACGGGATAGGGGGGTTGCACGATATATGCCGCTTGTTTCTCCATCAATAAAACCTTTCCATCCTACTTTTTTCAAATAGGGGAACTTCAAATATGTCCATGGTTCAACTCTTTCGGACAAATTATCAAGGTATTCAGCTGGTGAATACTTTGTAAACTCCTTGCCGTTAGGATCTACCACTCTGACCTTGCCGTCATAAAAATTGACCTTGTTATTTTCATCGACAAGTCCCATGTAATAGGTGCGATGGGTATAGGTATCGCTTAACACCATGTCAAGATACTCCTTGTTCTTGAGTACCAGATCTTCAAAAATCTTCAAAGAGAACCTTGCAAATTCCACTCCCTGTGCAGCTATTTCTTCAGTTTTAGCCCGGTTTTCTTCAGAGAGCATTTTGCTTACGCCTCCAGGTAAACCGAAAACAGGGTGAATGCCTCTACCGCCAATGGTCTGAATGACCCAATGGTTTTGTTGCCGTGTTTGGATTACTTTCTTGCCTATCTCTACTCCTACTTTCCCGATAACGCCCAGGATATTCCTTTCAGCAGGGGGGGATTCCGGCCCCATAATAAAATCAGGGCCAGCCAAAATGTAAAAATGAGTGGCATGGTCTGTTACAAAAAAAGCACTGTAGAGGAGTTCGCGAAGTTTTTTGGCAGTTGATGTCGGTTCAACTTTAAAAAGATTATCTAAGGCCTTGGTGGCAGCAAGGTGGTGCGCCTCGGGGCAGACACCGCATATTCGTTGCATAATTTGAGGCATATCCTCAGCAGGACGGCCTTCGCAGAATTTCTCGAAGCCTCTCAGCTCGGGTATCTGGAGGTATGCATTTGAAACCTCTCCATCGTCGTCAAGGAATATTGCAATCTTCCCATGACCTTCAAGTCGGGTGATAGGATTGATCATGATTTTAGTCATATTGTTTTCGCCCTCCTCAGCAGTGACACAGGCAGACTGTATCTATAGAATGTTCCAGCAGGATCGGCAATCTCATCAATAATCTGCGCTATTTCTTCGGTGTCTGTAGAATCGATGAGAGATCCCAGAGCTGTCAGGAAATGGAGACCCTGATCAACAACGCCTTCAACAGGTCCATAACAGCCGGTGCAGGGCATGCCCGCTTGAGGACACATTGCTCCGCATCCGCCACGCGTGGCAACGCCATAACAGAGCAGCCCCTGGTCGAGGAGACACCTTGTCGGATCTGCAATGATCTGATGAGGCCTGAAAAATTTCTTCACTTTTTTGCCTTCCTTCGGCAGGGGGCATTCATCGCAGAGCGCCTTGCTCGAATGGCTGATAATACTACCTTTTTCAGGCAGATTCCCAGATACTAAAGCCTCCAAGGCAAGCCAAGTGGTTTTTGGCTCCGGGGGGCAACCAGGCACAAAATAATCTACATCGATTATCTGGTTGAGTGCCCGGACTGAACTAAAAAGCCTGGGTAGTTCGAGTTCTCCTTCAGGAACTTGCACGTTTGCCTGTGGATAAACTTTTTGCTCATTATTTGTAGATGGTGTACTAGTATATACCCGGTCAAAAACTGAATCCATGCTGAACAGATTTGCAAGACCAGGAATACATCCCTCATAGGCACAGGAGCCATAAGCAATCATGATCTTTGATTTTGCGCGAAGCATTTTTGCTACATGCTCATCCTCGGTGCTTCGAATCGCTCCATTAAAAAGACATGCATCAATGCTTTGATCAGCCATCTGTTCAACATCCTTGTACTTGAAATCCATTGCTACGGGCCAGAAAACAATATCTGCAGCCGCTGCCACATCAAGTATCTTTTCTCCGATGGCAAGTGTAGCAATATCGCAGCCGCCGCAACTGCTTGCCCAGTAGAGTGCTACTTTCAACTTACCCATATGTCACCTCTTGAATCTCCTCTTTCTGAATTGGTCCCAGGGCTCTCACTGTCTCGGTCATCTGGTTTACCACGCTTGCAAACTGAACGCCCTCGGAAGCTGATACCCAATCAAGTCGGACCCGTCCATCCTCCATCCCGAACTGACCCAGCATCTTTTTCAGTAAGGCCATTCTGGCAGCAGTCCTGTAGTTCCCTTCGAGATAATGGCATTCGCCGGGATGACACCCAAGCACAAGTACGCCGTCAGCGCCTGCCTGAAGGGCCTCGAGGATGAAGTACGGCTCAACTCTTCCGCTGCACATAAGACGCACAACCCTTACATTCGGTGCATACTGAAGCCGGGATGTACCGGCCAGATCAGCTCCTGCATAGGAGCACCAGTTACAGAGGAAGAGGACTATTTTTGGCTCAAATTTG
>JAPLKB010000069.1 GCA_026388275.1 Pseudomonadota bacterium | reverse complement strand
AGTCCTCCTTCCGTAACCATCTTCACCGCTTCCTCTCTGAACTCCTTTGTGTAAACTGCATTGGGAATTCTTTTCATTTTGACACCTCCATTGTCGTATTGTACATCAACTTTGGTGTCTACTAAAAACATCTTACGTCACATACAGTGGCGGTAGTCGACCAGGACAAACAAGACAAATTGCCATAACTTCATGTTCCACGACCGAACTTCGGGTCTACGAACCGGGTGCTCGCATACAGAAACAATACAAGATTGCGAAGATTCTTTGGGCAGAAGATGGCTCTGGAAATAAAATCGTGAATGAACGTCCTCCTACGCCTGAGCCACAGTCTGCCCTACCTGCATTCGACACTTTACAGCAATACGCCGATTACCTTCGAGACGAGTTACGAGAGGCAGGCTGGTACATTTACGAAGAACCAAGGATGCTGGGTGTAGGAACGTGTTTCAAGAACGGACAACCCAAGAAGACGCCCAGCATTGCGGTGATATTTTTCGACAGAGCTACAGATTCTGTTTGGGACCTTGAGATGGACAATCTCGTTGAAGTCAAAAGAGAACTAACCGGGCGAGAACGACCGTGGCGTGTGGACAGTTGGCGATTCAAGCAAGGTAAATCATTTGGATTGCTTCATTCTGCTGTTGAGTTGTTTCTGACCGAGGTTCGTGAAAGCAATCCCGGACTCGCAAAGCAGATGTTTGCAGGGCATACATAGGGAAAAATGGGATTTGTCCAACAATTCGTTGGAGCCAATCGCTGAAAAGACCGGCCCTGGCTCAACTTTGTGTTATGTTTGAACACGGAAGGAGATTGATTAATGTCGAACATATGGATATTTTCCAATAGAGTTGAAGGCTACAAAGAGGATTCTGACTGGGACACCTCAACGATTGTAAAAAGAAGACGTTACTACTTCAAGGCAAGTGAGAAGAACCGGGGCAAGGTCGAGAAAGGTGACACAGTCTTGTTTCGTGAATATGGATCGGGCTTCTGGGGTACATGCAAGATTTCCGGTAATTGGGTCGAAGACAAGAAGGCGTTGGAGAAGTATCCAGTTAAAGCAGGCTGGTTCCCAATAGACGGCATAGACAAGTGGAAGGCCACTCTGCCCTACGAAATCATCCGTTCTGAATTGACAAATCAGAATCACCGACTGCGCATTGCGGCAGCGACGGAAGAGGACAAGCAAAAGATCGAGTTAGCCCTGAAGATATATAGGAATCTTGGTTACGGTGAAGCTGACGGCAACTTTTTTGTGCTGGAATCCGGTGTTGAAGAGGCAGTCAAAGCTAATCTCTCGCAACTTAAGCTCCGATTGGCAGGAAACGATATTGAGCAGCAATGCAGTCTCGAAATAGGAATTGGAAGAACTGACCTGATATGCCTGGATGAAAAGGGCAACTATGTAGTTCTTGAACTTAAAGCCACTCGGTCATCCGACGACGTTGTTGGACAAATACTTCGGTACATGGGTTACATACGGGAAAAGTGGGCACAACAAAACGGTAAAGAAGTTAAAGGGATAATTCTGGCACCGTCCTATGATGAGCAACTTCGTCTCGCTGCAAAGGAGGCGGGGATAAGGGTGCTGAGAGTTAGGATCATATGACCGGAACATAACTACCGGATGCAGACAATCGGCCTGAAATCAGGCCTCGTGTCTGACCCAGCCCGTTATGGCAAAAAATTAAATAAATTTCAACAGAGATTGATTTAGGTTATACTTAGATCAAAGGAGGGATATTGAATGGATACCCAATATACCGCAATAGTAAAACAGCAAGGGGATTGGTGGATAGGATGGATAGAGGAAGTTCCAGGCATAAACTGCCAGGAACATAGCCGTGAGGAACTGATGGAAAGCCTTCGTGTGACGTTGCACGAAGCCATCGAATTTAACCGCCAAGATGCTATAGCCTCCGCCGGTACTGAGTATGAAGAAGAAAGAATTGCTGTCTCCGCATGAAAAGAACCGATCTATTAAAACACCTTCGAGCGCACGGTTGTGAATTCATTAGAGAAGGCCACCGACATTCTTGGTGGGGCAATACAAACCTAAACAAACGCTCATCGGTACCGAGACACACCGAAATCGATGACAGTCTTGCAAGAAAAATATGCAAAGACCTTGGAATAAAACCGACAAAATGAACTATAACCACGGCTTGCAGCGAATCGCGTACCTCCCCCAATAAAGTGGACACTCTCGACTAACTATAAGGAGGGAGTGTACAGTGGGAAAAGGGAGAATAATCTTCCCCCAAAATAATGAATACGCCGAAAGGCCTGGGTATTATAATAAACCAGGAGGTTTGTATGGCAGATGGAAAAAGAAAGTTCGACAGGGAATTTAAAGTTGAGACTGTTCGTCTAATAGTAGAAGGGGGAAGATCAGACGAACAAAAAAAGGCAGGGCCATTTGACCCTGCCATAATAATTGATTATGTATGATTACTTTGCGAATCTTCTCCTTATTGCTGCAAGACCGGCAAGACCGGGAGCAAATAATAGAATTGCGCCTGGAATCGGCACTGGGGCACCGATATCCCCGTCATGCACAGCCCAGGCATAGCCGTTGTTGTAGAACTCGCCTGAATGGCCCGGGGCCTGCAAGCCGATTGAGAGGTAGAAGGTCCACCCCGTAACTGCATTGCTATCGTTGCTCTCCGACCAGTACCAGACATTTTTTATATCCGGCCCGAAATTGGTAAATTGGCCGGTATGAATAAGACCATAGTCTCCGACCGCTCGGGAGTAACCGTAAATATCAAAGAACGCATTGTTTCCAAGGTTGTTGTAGAACATATAGGCCAACTCACTGGCAGTGCTGCCCGCATAAGGCGTCCCCGGTGCGCTGATGTTAAACGCATAATCTCCTCTGCCGTTAAGATAAATGTACCCGGTATCGCTATACTGGACCCCATCAAGCGGCAGGGTTCTCGGCAGACGCCAGCCGGAGTAGCCTGCATAGACCAGATTATCGACCCACTCTTTGGCGTATGACCACATCATACAACCATCTCCGGTGGCATAACTTGTTGTCATGGCATAATCGGCATCCTGAAGCCAGGTGATATTCAGAACATCGTCATAGATTAGACCTCTTCCCCGGTCATGCAGCGCTGCATGGGCAAGAGTGGAAAAACCAAATAATAGTGTAACCAGAACACCGGCAATGAAGCGCTTCATGCTTACCTCCTCAGATCATGTGAATTTGTTTCTATAGCCCGGCTGTCTTGCTGCGCCCTTTTTTTAAAGGCGAAAAGTCCGACAAGACCCGGGGCAAAAAGGAGGATTGCGCCAGGAAGCGGCACCGGAGCAACGTCTCCGTCTCGCACAGCCCAGGCATAGCCGCTCATGTGTGTTGTATTACCTACCATCTGGCTGCCGTAATAAAAGTTGAAGTAACCAACCATGCTTGATTCTGGTGAAGTCACAATATCCATCCAATATGTATCGCCCATGATGCTATTCTGGATGTTAATAAAATATTTAGTGTTTTTGAGACCATAGTCGCTTTGAAAATTCCCGGAGACATCGAAGTAACCCTTGTTCTCGAGGTTGACATAGAACATATAGGCAATTTCGCTGGCAGTACTGCCTGGATACATGCTACCTGGCGCACTGATGTTAAAACCATTGTCGGATGAACCATCGTTTGGGCGCGCATAATTATAGTCAACCCCATTAACCGGCAGGGCTTTTGCAAGCCGCCAATCATCGTAACCTCCATAGACCAGGTTATCAGCCCAAATTTTGGCATAGGCTACTGCCTGGGCAGCAGTCGGCCCATCAGGAGTCATTCCATAAAACGAACCACCTCCGAGAATCCCTGGTCCGTTATAGCCCGATGTATGTGCATAGTTTGCGTCCTTAAGCCAGGTGATATTCAGAACATCGTCATAGATGAGGCCTCTTCCCCGGTCATGCAGCGCTGCATGGGCAAGAGTGGAAAAACCAATAAATGCTACCAGGAACATAATAAGTAAATATTTTTTCATTTTGTAAACCCCCTCCAGTATCTAAGCAATGATATCCAACTTTGTAACCAGTGCCGCCTGACAGGTTATTTAATATTATGTTACATATTGCATATTCCATCCTACCTTCACAGGTGGTTTGGTTTTACTATATTAAACAACGTATAACATATTAAACTTATTGTATGTAGGATATGTGCTACAATCTCAGTAGGTTAAGTACTACAACTATTGTAATATAATAGTAGGATACGTTACATTTTTAGATTTTTTACTTCTGACGATTCTTGTAAACCATGATTATACTTGCTTTCAACCTGTAGTTCACGATCCAGGTCAGAAGGTCATATACAAGATAAGTACGTGCTATAAAAACCGTACCAGTAATGATACAACAGACACATTTCTATTGATAATCCTTGCCTTTCAAGTAACAGCAAAGCCGCTTGCACACATTAATCCTCACACCTGCGGAACAGGTTTTTTATCTGGTTGTTTCACCGATACAATCTCCGGGGCTGTTTCAACCTGCTTTTCCATGAAAGAGACTAAAACCCTCAGTTCATCAAGAAATGTCTGAATATCTGATTTCGCATACATCCCTGTCTTCTTCTCAAAGTATGATTTTGCATTTTGTAAGACAGCAACTTTCTTTTTAATAGGCATAGGTTTAGATGTTGATTCCGGTTTTCTTCTTTTATATGCGGTAAGCATTTTCTCTAATTTAACATTTGTTACAGGCGTCTCCATTATTTCATCAAATATGGTAAAAAAGTCAGGACTTCCAAGGTTAGCGGCAAAGAGATATCCCTGGGAAACAGGAAGTTTTCCATTCGAAATTACGTCCTGAATTTTAGGAACCAGTTTTAAGAGTGATATCGTGCGAAGCATCGTCCGTGTTGACTTCCCGACGATTTCAGAAATTGCGGACACTGTGTCCGCAATTTCATCAGATACATCTTCGATCCTTCGATTGTAACTTACTATTTCACTCATCACTCCATCCAGATTATAGTTTTTATCAGGATGTTTTGCCTGAATATATGCAAGTATGCCTTTGGCCTGATCTATGGGATTCAAGTCTTCTCTCTGGAGGTTTTCTGTCAATTGGATAGCCAGTATTTCATCCTTTTGGGTGACTGTATTAACAATTCTTGCCGGGATTGTTTCCATACCGAGTTTT
>JAPLKB010000068.1 GCA_026388275.1 Pseudomonadota bacterium | reverse complement strand
TAGGAACCAGTTTTAAAAGTGATATCGTGTTAAAGAGCGTCCTTGTTGACTTTCCGACGATTTCAGAAATCTGTGAAATTGTTTCACGGATTTCCTGAGGCAAATCTTCCTGTCTTCTTTCATATACAACCAACTCACTCATTACCCCATCCAAATTATAGTTTTTGTCAGGATGTTTTGCCTGAATATATGCAAGTATGCCATTGGCCTGATCTATGGGATTTAAGTCTTCCCGTTGGAGATTTTCTGTCAATTGGATGGCCAGTATTTCATCCTTTTGGGTAACTGTATTAACAATTCTCGCCGGAATAGTTTCTAATCCCAGTTTCTGAGCTGCAAGATATCTTCTTTCCCCGCAGAGGAGAAGGTATTTATCGTCCTTGGGTGTTACAAGGACAGGTTCTAATACACCTTTTTCTTTAATTGATGATATAAGAGCTTTAAAGGATTCTGTTGTTTTGTCAATTGTTGAACGAATCTGTTCTTCCACTATAATACTTCCAAGAGCCAGGTACAGAAATTCCGGACTTTCCACTGTTTTCTTTGTTGCCATTTTTACCCCCTTTTTTGAAATTCAGTGAATAGTCGTTAGTGAATAGTCGTCAGTTAATAATGAATAGCAACACACCCCCTTGCTGGGGTGATTTATCAAGGAGTAACTTTACAGAAAAGGTTGAGATACTCAGAAGTCATAACCCGTTTACCACCTTTATCGCTGTCCACTATATACTATGTCCCGCATTAAGCGGGATTAAACCGCACACTATTCACTATTCACTGATCTTAATGCCATTAAAATAGATATTTATGATTTAACTTAAGATGCCCCAACCGATGATGTGTTTACAAAGATGTGCTTTAATTTACAAACATGTATTGTAATAGATACACTATTTCAAATATTATTTTCAAGAATATTTTTACAAAAAAATACAAAATATTCAAAAACTTTTATCCGGCATTTCTACGTGAACTTCATGGTCTCTGTGATAAATTCTTTTATAGTTGTAATGTTGAAATATGAGAAAAGAAAAGGCAGGGCTATTTCTAACCCTGCCTTGATAATTGATCGTTTATGATTACTTTGTAAATCTTCTCCTTAGTGCTGCAAGACCGGCAAGACCGGGTGCGAAAAGAAGCAATGCGGAAGGAAGGGGAACCGCGCTGCTCTCAAGACGAAAAGAATGCTCAGTGCCATAATCATCCCAGATTGTGCCGCCATAATAATTTGATTTGCTTACATACCCGATTGTATCATTAGTAGGAATTGACCAGTGCATATCCCACTGTGCGGGGGCTACCTTTAACGCCAGCCAGTAAGTTCCTGTTGTCAGATTTTGACTTGGTAGAGTTATTTCGTAATCGCGCAAAGTATAATACTCGAAGGTGCCGGTTGCAACACCGGTAAAAGACCCCGTGATATGGTTGTCATAAATAAGTGATCCAGGAACTCCATTATTGTTTGAGTAAATTTTTGCATAAATGTCGGTAAGAGGCACGGTTTCGGCTGTTGTAAAAGCATTGAAAGTGAGTTTTGTCAAATTAGAGTCGCTGGCAACTGTGAAGTCCTGGGCAACAAAGAGATTGTTGTAACAAAACGGATTATTCCCTCCTACAGGCCCTCCATATTGTTCGTAGATGATAGCAGCATGCAGGAGATTCCCGGCAAGCAGAATTATCGCGATCATAAGAAACATTCCTAAAATCTTTTTCATAACTTACCATCCTTTTAATTTTAAATTTTTATGGTGCTTAGTTAAATCCATTTATTAGACCCTTGGTTCCCGTCTCTTCATTACGGATAATTTGGACCTTTTATAAATTGTATAAATATGTATAACAATACAATTATTTTGTCTGTAGGATATGTACTACAATTTGAGTAGGTTAAGTACGACAATTTTTGTAATATTATGCAAGAATCCATTCGTCTAATAGCAGAAGGGGAGAAGATCAGACGAATAAAAAAGGCAGGGCCATTTCTAACCCTGCCTTGATAATTGATCGTTTATGATTACTTTGTGAATCTTCTCCTTATTGCTGCAAGACCGGCAAGACCGGGGGCAAAAAGGAGAATGGTGGCTGGTAGCGGAACCTCCGACACATCAGACCTGAATTGCCATGTATACGTATCGCCATTGCTTACAGAAAAATATCCGACTGTCTGCCAATCGCCCGTTTCATCAATTGGATACCCATATTGTAGCGGCGTGAGGCCGGGCCCGCCTTCTGTATCGGAGAAAAATGCGATCATAACAGTGTTCTGGTTTGCAACGCCGCTAATCTCCCATGTATCGCTCAATGTACGGCCGTTTGGTTCATAAATATTTGTCTTGATAGACACATTCGAGGTGAATGCTCCATGCCAAAGGCCGTAGCCCCCTACATAATGCTCATTCTCAAAGGGTAATCTTTGAATCTCTTGACCATCCTTATAGGTTATTATCGTAAGGCCTGGTTCGGCATCATCGAACTGAACCAAATAATTAGAAGGCACATAGGTAACATAACCGAAGGCACTTCCGGCAAACAGGGTCAAAACAAACAATACGACAGCAACTTCTATCGTTTTTTTCATAACACCCTCCTTTTTTTACGATAAGAACTCGCTTCTTTAATAATTGAAAATTTTACCGCCCAATTAGCAAATTGTCTGTAGGATATGTACTACAATTGGAGTAGGTTAAATACGACAATTATTGTAATATTATGAAGAATCCATTCGTCTAATAGCAGAAGGGGAGAAGATCAGACGAATAAAAAAGGCAGGGCCATTTAGACCCTGCCTTGATAATTGATCGTTTATGATTATTTTGTGAATCTTCTCCTTATTGCTGCAAGACCGGCAAGGCCGGGAGCAAAAAGAAGCAATGCTGAAGGAAGGGGCACAGGTGCCATTGTTACTGACACATTATCAATACCATAACCCATGTCGGTTCGCGTAAATACTCCAGGGGTCCTTTGATCCAGTTCGGCTGCAAAATAAAGCACGGCTGAAGTTCCGGCAGCATTGAAGGTCGTTGAAAAAGTCTGCCATATATCAAGAGCAGTAGAGCCGTTGAGGGCAATAGGGTTTTCAGGTTGATTGTTCAAAAAAACCCCGAATCCAATATCGCCCGGGTAGTCAGGATAATGATAAAGTTGATCCCATTTTACAGTATATGTTTTCCCTACCTGGAGCCCGTAAATAGTCTGTGAGATAGCAGGGTCTGACTCGGGACTTCCGCCATCATTCAAAAGAAAGAATCCTCCATGTACACCACCCCAGTCTCTGTGACCTCCTGAACCATCGATATGGCTGGGTGTCCAAAAACTGTAATCATTCTCAAAATCGCCATTAGTGATAAGGTTGGCATTTGATTCGACAGGGACCACCATTGTCAGAAAAATTAAGAAAAAATTAATCATCATAATGTGTTTGATTTTCATAAAAAAACCTCCATAAAATTTTCTGGATACCCTGCTTTATCAGAATTATTTAACATCGTATAACAATTAAAATTTATTGTATGTAGGACATCTACTACAATGTATGTAGGTTAATTACGATAATTGCTGTAATACGTTGACAGGGAGCAAAACGCCCTTTAATCTTCATTTGTGACGAATCTCAGAACCAAATTAGTGTGGCGAATTCAACTACAAAGTGCACCCCATGAGATAACATAGAGGACATGACGGGCTTGGTGGTTTTTGATGAATGAAAAAGCTGTCTTACAATTTTTTTGAGCCGGCGGCCTGCATTACCTCTCCCACGCTCTCCAGATCGAGCCACCATTTTTCATCAGGATGGGATTTCCCATAGCCCAGGAGATCGTCCCCCCATACGGCAAACCTTCTGGCAAGACTCGAATGTCTCATGGTCCAGCCGACAGCACGGTGAAGCGGCGTGTAAGGTTTATTCCAGGGGCAGACCTTTATACATGTTCCGCATCCTGACCCCTTCATATTGCCGACTCTCATGGCGGTACATTTCGCCACATCTGTCGGCCATCTTTCGTATCCATTGAACATGATCTTTTCACCTTCACTTAAGGCATTACCGGGGCATTCTCGGGCGCACTTATTACATTTCGAACAAAAATCCTGGAGCCCGAAATCTATAGGCTTATCAGGGACAAGGGGGAGGTCTGTGGTCACCACTGCTGCTTTGAAGCGCGAGCCTAAAAAGGGGTTAAGAACAATGTCTCCTATTCTGCACATCTCCCCGAGACCGGAAAGAAGCAGGATGGGCGGCGTTACAACCTGATAATTGAGGGCGTGGTGAGCCCTGGCAGGATAGCCGAGTCTGCGTATATAATCGGCAAGTATGCATGAAATGAATCCGCTGGTTGAATAGCCCATAAAACTCATTGAATTGCTTATCCAGTCATGGCCCGTTGAGGCCCTCGATGTCCTCCAGTCCTGATCAATGAGAATAGAAACAGCATATTTGTGGTTAAGATGAACCGGCTTACCTTCGTCATCAGGATTTCTCGGGTCTCCTCCGCTGTGCGTATAGACCGCGTAAGAAGGCAGCTCGCAAATACCGACCATATCCGCTCTTAGAAAGTAGGCGGTTTCTTTAATATGACGTGACAAAAACTGCGGATCATCTGTCATGGGTGCCTTAGTCGACGCCACAACGCCATCCACAACGCTTTTTAAAATGAGTTCCATCTGAAGGAGCGCCCCGGAAAGAGGTTGTTTCCTTACAAAGCGTAACCTTTGTTCCTGCACGTGCTTTCCAAAATCCCCTCTCCCGGCCCTGTTGAATCCCTGCTCTCTCTCGTCGGTTCTCTTAACTTTCTCATCTATAATCATGGTCGTGGGCCGGTCAACCCTCTTCAGTGTGTGAACCGGGAAAGGTTCCTGCTCGATGTGCGTATATCCTTTCATGATACCTCCTTGCAGTTTACTTTGTTTTCTCCAGGTTTTTTCCCTGGTCGGTCAGCGGCATGTTCGGGGATTCTGATCTGCGGCGGTCTGCTTCGCCTTGCGATCCTCCGACGACGGGAGTATAACGGAACTGTTAAGCATTAAACAAAATACAACACAATACATTATAACATTCAGGCATTAAACAAAATCAATCCCACAAAAGAATAGGTATTTTTTCCGTTGTAATAAGGGATTCCACATGCTTTTTCAAGTGCCGTCACATCAATGCCGTATGCCTCCAACGAAGAAACGGCCATATCAGGATGCCTGCACGGCTCATTGTCCAGATAAGCACATCGCTTGCAAATACTGCAGCAACCGGCATTCAACGGAAGAATGTCCTTAAGATGATAATTTGTTTTGATTCTTTCTAAAAGTTTTCTGAAGACCTGTTCATGAAGCTTCATGCCTTCCATCATCCCTTTATAATCAAAAGAGCCTGAGCCCTGGTACACTGTCTGGAACAGCAGGCCCTTTTCGAATTTCCGAACTTTTTTGATCAGTTCGTTGATGGGGCCGATTGCCGGAGGTCCCATCCAGTTTGTATTATATTTCCCGCAATGGTTTTGTTCGCAAGCCTTTCTGAAACTCTCGTGAAACACGATGCTTGATACGTCGGCAATAGCTGCGTACTTCGCATCCGAAGCCAATGCGTCCTTTATCATATCGTTCTGATCGGCTTGCATTTTATCCTCCTCTTTTAAGAGTTTATCTATTTTCTTTTGGTTGGTCAACGGCATGATGGAGGAAAGAGAGTGGTCAGCCATTAACATGAATATGGTGAAGAGCACCTAAGCACATGAAAGAGCGCCTACACCTATATTTCGGATAGGTATGCCAAATTGTCCGTTGTCAACAGCTGACTTCTCTCTTCTCTGCTGGTTGTAATGTTGAAATATGAGAAAAGGAAAGGCAGGGCCATTTGGCCCTGCCTCGATAATTGATCGTATATGATTACTTTGTGAACCTTCTCCTTATTGCTGCAAGACCGGCAAGACCGGGTGCAAAAAGAAGCAATGCTGAAGGGATGGGAACAGGCGCATTTGTTACAGATACATTATCAAGGAAATAAGCGGTAGGGTCCTGACGACCGTAGAATGTCAGATTCGTAGCGCTGCTTGTAGCCGTGAAATTAAACTGATAATTAGTCCAATCGAAGGTATCAGCATTAACCAGAACAGACCCGGCAAGAGTTCCGCTATTAATTGCTAAGCTGAATTCATTATATGAACCGCCCCAATTTTTTAGATAGTAGGAGATGGTATATGTCTGGCCCGCAACGGTTGAAATACTCTGGGATAGATAACCGTCGTAGCCTACCGAAGCAAAATATGCCGCGTAGGTCCCTGAATAAACAGGAAGGCTACCACCAGGAGGATTAAGATAAACTGCGTACTCATTCCATCCGTAAAAATCACCGGTTTCAAAACCGCCGTTAACTACGAGTTCGGCCGCGCCGACGCCTACCTGTACGGCTACCAGAAGCACCACAGCCGCTGTCAATAAAAACAATTTCTTCAGCATTCAAAATCCTCCATGTTTTATAGTTTACGGCAATCCCTGCCGCTGTCTACTGTCATCACCAGCGGTTTAGTTTTGTCAGATTTGTATAACACAGTAAAATAATGCAATTGATTTGTCTGTAGGATATGTAATACAATCTGTGTAGGTTAATTACGATAATTGTTGTAATACCTTTGTGCAAGACACCCTTCAAAACTGCACTTATGATCTTCCCCCAAAATAATGGACACTTCGAAAGGTCTGGATATTATAGTAAACCAGGAGATGTGTTTGGCAGAGGGAAGAAGAAAGTTCGACAGGGAATTTAAAGTTGAGACTGTTCGTCTAATAGTAGAAGAGGGAAGATCAGATGAATAAAAAAGGCAGGGCCATTTAGACCCTGCCTCGATAATTGATCGTTTACGATTACTTTGTGAATCTTCTCCTGATTGCTGCAAGCCCGGCAAGGCCGGGAGCGAAAAGGAACAATGCTGAAGGAAGGGGAACAGGGGCCGAAGTAATATTAAAGTTTGGCCCAAAATAACCATGCGAATTACCATCACTGCTATTTGGGAAACGCAAGGGAATAGACGTAGTTCGACCATACATTTTTTATATAAGTAATATCCGGATTGACAGTAAAACCACTGGGATCCCATGTGCGGTATTCATCCCCGACAATTGCAACAATATCATATGTTTGTCCTGCCATTAAAACGGTCGGTGTTATACTTGTCCACTTGAACCAATTATTGTATGGGTCTGAAGGAGTTACGATACCCGATACAACTAATGTTTGTGTGCTTACATCATAGATTCCAACATCATAGCTCGAGCTTATTCCATTAGCCAGATCATCATAAAAGCCAAGTTTATTAACAGTTATGTTGTTGTTAACAGTAAATTGCCATCCAACAAGTTTAGTAATATTAGAAATATAGTTCGCGGTAGACGTAAAGCTGACAGCAGGAGCTGCAAACGCAGTGTTGGTAATCACTGCCCCTACAGCGACAAAAACAAGAACCAGAAAAAACACTAAAAAATTCTTTCGCATACAAAAACCTCCTCCAAATAATTTATTTGGCCGTCCCCATTGCGAAGGTTTGGCTTTACCAGAATTATTAGACATCGTATAACAATATAAATCTATTTGTATGTAGGACATTTAATACAATTCATGTAAGTTATGTACTACAATTTATTGTAATATGGAGCGGGGAGTTACATCCTTTACATTTTCACTTTTGAGGACCTTCAAGACCCATGAATATACTTGCTTTCAAAGTGTAATTCTCGATCAAAGCCAAAAGGTCATATGCACAATTGGTAGGTGTATCTGACCTGCCCCACTCATTTTACCACCTTCAGAATTAGACTTCCTCAAAACTCTTGCGATTTTAGGCTTAATACGATTTTTAAGGGCTTTTTTATCTCCCCAAAACCTCTTCAATGATCTTGTTTCTGAGGTTTCTCGTTGATCCCCTGTGGACCCTGAGCAGTTCCTTGAGATATGCAAAACAACCATCGAGAGAATTGGTGGTATTGGGGATCTTTAGTTCGGGATGCTTTTGATAGGTAAACAGATAGGGGAGGTTTAGTCTCAGGCTTCTATATGCAGAGCGAAGTCTCTTATGCGTATAATGCCATTTCCCTGTTATGGGATCTGTCGTTCTTTCTTTCAGAAAGGATGACCACTGCATATACCAGGTATCCAGAGAGGCAATAAAGTTTTTCT
>JAPLKB010000067.1 GCA_026388275.1 Pseudomonadota bacterium | reverse complement strand
CTGGCCGTTATTGCTGCAATGAGAAAATTGCTTCTTATCGCACATGCTGTATATAAGGGTAAAGTACCATATCGTGATGTATGATAAAAAAACTAAAAAAGGAGAGTTTTGGGCTTGACATTAATGACAGTATCTGACCCTACTGACCTAGTGACCTAGGGCTGACCCTAATTCTACGAATTCCACGGAAAAAGACTAAGAAAAAGAGAATACTTAAATGTCGATCCATATAATTCCAATAAATAAATTAAGCTCTGAAGCCTTACAAGGTGTTATTGAAGAATTTGTTTCAAGAGACGGCACTGATTACGGTGAGAAAGAAGCTTCTCCTGAAACAAAATTCATGCAGGTAAAAAGTAAACTTGAAAAGGGATTAGCAGTTCTTGTTTTTGATGACAAGACTGAGACTACCAATATATTTTTGGCAGATAACCCGATTTTGAAAAAGATTAAGATATGAGGTATTAAGAGTAGATGGCAGGAGATACACAAGAAAGTTCCGGTTATTCCATGGAAATCTTCGAAGAAGACGTTAAGGCTTACGCTTTCTTTTATAATAATAAAGGTGAATTTGTGAAGGAAATCCATATTAACAAGAGTATAAACAATGGTTCGAGGAGACAGGAAGCAAAATTATAAATGGATAACTGGCTTGTATATCTCCTGAAATGCAGCGACAGTACACTATACTGTGGCGTAACTAATAATCTTGAAAAGAGGCTTAACGCCCATAAGTCCGGAAAAGGGAGTAAATACGTAAGGGCACATTTACCTTTCAGCCTTGTGGCAACATCATCTATGATGAGTAAATCTGAGGCAATGAGATTGGAATATATCGTTAAGCAAGTGCCGAAGGAGAATAAAATTGAAATGGTCACTCATAACCGCACCTAACTTCCTGTAACAAACGAAAATGGATTTTTGAACAGAGTGCAAGATTACAAGTGGTATTTCCTTATGGAATGACAAATAAAAAAGGCAGAGCCATTTCTAACCCTGCCTTGATGATTATTAGTGGATTGTTACCCCAGATATTTCCTCTTAAGCCCTACGAGGCCAAGAAGGCCGGGGGCAAGGAGATATATAGCTGATGGGATGGGGACGGGTTGATAATTGTAAAATTCAATGTCTTTTATGCCTATTTGAGATTGGATTCCATCCTCTTGTGTCAAAAGACCAAACGTTAATGTCCCCTCTGTTCCAGCGTATTGTTTAAAATCTATTCCGTTAATACGACGCCATTCATTCAAAGCTAAACTTTCAGTATAAAACGATGTGATGAGGGTATCGTTCCAATAAAGTGCAAATATATCTCCGGTATGCTTCTCAAATATGTTCAAATCAAAGGCCATATATTGTGCATCAGCCGGCAGATTAATCCCCATGCTGACCAGCACCGGGGAATTAGAGAATAAATGGAGATAAGCAAATTCAGCAGCATTAACAACATATGCTTTTCCAAGACTATTCAAAGAATTTACCAAATTATACAAAGCATATTCATCTTCAAAAACTTTATCAAGGAGTCTGAAAACACTATTTCTCTGACTTTCTTGCCCTATAGGAATGGAAAATACAATCGGGGGCATTGGGAGTCCGGATTGAGCCGATAATTGGTATTCATTAACTTTATTCTGCAAAAGATAACTTGAGGAATAGCTGTAACTGTCTTTATAGCCTACCGTAACGGAATTATTGATCGTCTTATTGTACCAATCATATGAATAGGAGTGTTCGTCAATAGGCCCTGAATAATTGTAAGATTGTGGAAATAGCTTAATATTTTGGACAATAGGTGCACCATCGGAACGAAAACCTGTATAAAAAACACCATATCGTGATACAAAATTTTCAATCAAAGTTGAGCTTTTTATTTTATTCAATAAATTATCCAGATCAAGTCTGGCAGCACCGTTTTCCGGACCATCCAGAATGGTCAAACGTGTAACATTTTTATTATAATTGTTTTGCAATGAATCTGCTGCCCAGGTTGCAACTCCACTACCAAGACTATGGCCGACAATCTGAATATTTTTACCGTAGTCATTTCCCAAGATACCATTTAAAAAAGAAGCAAGCACTAAACCTTCTCCCGGAACTTCTTTATATGGAATAGAACCGATTCCTCCTCCAGCTCTTTCCTGCCAGTTCCAGGCAATAATATTGGCATCTTGATTCTGTTTTATGAAATTATTACCCATACCTGTTATCCATGAAGGTAATGTGCTGGATCCATCTGGATTCCATCCATGTGTAATCACAATAGTATCCTTATCAGGATTAAATTTATTTATATTTGATCCCAGTTTTATGAACTGTTTCGTATCACCGGAGCCACTGACATCAAGAATTTCCATGCTGTTGGAAGCATTTAGATACATTGCCATTATCTGCAATCTGGCATTGTTTACAGCAGTAGAAACGGTTGTATTGCTGGTTTGAGGGCTAATTTTTGATTCTAATGTAATGGTTGAAGGGATTACTGCAGCAGGATTCAACAAAACAGCACGCGTCTGTCCGTTAATGTTTGCATAGCCTGCTATCTGTCCTTTATCGTTTATGGCTCTGGCCTCCCAAAGGGTACCGTTAAAAGAACCCTGAAGCACAAGGCTATTCAGGTTCTGCATGGTTCCATTGGAGTAGAGAAAAGCGTTTTGTGCTGTATTGCCTGAACTAATATATGAAGACCCCACCACCTGGCCGGCGTTGTTGATGCCGTATGCTTGACTGTATGTCCCGCCAAGGGCACCAAGGTTCTGCATGGTTCCATTGGAGTAGAGAAAAGCGTTTGCTGCACCGCCTGAAGTATATGATAACCCTACCACTTGGCCAGCGTTGTTGATGCCGTTTGCATAACTGTGTGTTCCACCGAGGGTACCAAGGTTCTGCATGTTTCCATTGGAGTAGAGAAAAGCGTTTGTTGCTGAATCGCCTGGAGTATTTGCAGCCCCCACCACCTGGCCGGCGTTGTTGATGCCGTTTGCATAACTGTAATTTCCGCCGAGGGTACCAAGGTTCTGCATGGTTCCATTGGAGTAGAGAAAAGCGTTGTGCGCTGAATTGCCTGAAATCTGTGAAGACCCCACCACATGGCCGGCGTTGTTGATGCCGTATGCAGCACTCCATGTTCCGCCAAGGGTACCAAGGTTTTGCATGGTTCCATTGGAGTAGAGAAAAGCGTTTTCTGCAGAATTGCCTGAAGTATTAGTTGAATACCCCACAACCTGGCCGGCGTTGTTGATGCCGTATGCAGCACTCCATGTTCCGCCAAGGGTACCAAGGTTCTTCATGGTTCCATTGGAGTAGAGAAAGGCGTTGTCTGAACCGCCTGAGGTAGCTGAATATCCAACCACCTGGCCGGTGTTGTTGATGCCATATGCAGCACTGTTTGCTACACCGAGGCTGCCAAGGTCTGTTACCGTATAATTTATTGCACCTACGTCTGCTGATACGATAAATATTCCGCAAATCAACATCATAAGAAACATTATCTTCTTCAATGCTTTACCTCATTTTATTCATGTCTTTTGCAGTCCTGTCAGGCCGGAGTCGAGGAACATACTGTCAGCGATATTGATACAGGGTTCCCGCATTTTCATCATGTCCGGACAAATCATTTCTATAAAACATACCAGCTTCTGATTACAAAAATCAATTCTTATGCATCAAATACTCTGTTATGAATCGCCAGCCAGAGTATCTACGTTGGATAACCGAGAAGAAATACCTTTGAGACCCTTTGGCTTTCCGTCCTGTCGTCACCAGCGGTTTAGCTTTATCAGAATTAGTTAACATCGTATAACAATTATATTTTATTGTATGTAGGATATATAATACAATGCACGTAGGTCATTTCATACAATATGTGTAGGTTACGACAATTATTGTAACATGGTGGCAAGGAGCGGGTCACCCTTTGCGCTTTCATTTTTACGGTCTTCAGAACCCATGAGCGTAGTTGCTTGCAAAGCGTAATCCTTGGCTGTCTTGTTTGTACAGGCTATTTAGTTGTACGTGTTATAAAAAATCATACCAATAATGATGGAAGAGACACGCTTCTATTGATAATCCCTGCCTTTCAAGGAACAGCAAAGCTGCTTGCACGCATTATTCCAATTCTAAATCAAACACACATGCCGACTTGTCGGCACAAAAAGGAATGAAAATGTCGCCAGATGCCTCCTTTTTATAGTAAGAATATCCATGTAGTCATTCCAATAAGGAGGGGTCACATGGATATAATCGTTG
>JAPLKB010000066.1 GCA_026388275.1 Pseudomonadota bacterium | reverse complement strand
TTTTATAACCGAGATGTTTTGCGAAACACAGCGGAACAAAATTTTCAAGGGTTACGGGGCCATAATTATAGATGATGTTCTTGCAATCCCCTCGCCAGCACTGTCTGAGAACGCTATAAGTCCTGATGAAAAGAGCGGGGAACAAGACCAGGGCTTTGTTGCGAGTCAGGCCGCCCATGACCGTACGATAGGCAGTGCCTTCGTGCAGTCCGGAGAACCCATCCTTGCAACTCAACTGACGATGTAAATGATAAGCTGAATTCCACCACCATCTCCAAGTAGAAATACACCAGGCACTCCAAACAGAAATACACCACCTGGATGGAATTGGAATGGGATATCCTTTAGAAAAAAAAGTAACTAAAGGAGATCCGGCAGGTGGTGAAAAAAGGCATGTATCACGAAATTAAAAGATTACAGAAACAGGGATACGGAAAGAACCGTATCTCAAGGGAGTTGGGTGTAGACAAGAGGACCGTCATCAAATACTGCGCTATGGATGAAGAGGAATATCGGTGCTATCTGGAACGATCACAAAACCGTGAGAAAGGGTTTGATTCTTTCAGAACAATGATTCTCGATCTGTACCGGAACAACGACTGCATCAGGCTGCCCGTATCAGCAGTATATGATTATCTTGAGGAAACGCAAAAGGAACTGCCGGCGAACGAGAACAGTCTGAGAAATTACATAGGGTATCTCCAAAAGACCGGGCAACTGACATTGTCCGATAAAAAACGATATTACACCAGGGTGGCAGATATGCCTTATGGTCTGCAATTGCAGATCGATTTCGGTGAACAGACAGATCAAAAAGGTGGTAAGTACTATATATTTGCAGCAGTACTGTCAGCGAGCCGCTTCAAATATGCGGCACTGCAGGAAAGACCCTTTACCGCCTACGATCTGGTAGAGCATCTGCTTGACTGCTTCGACTATCTTGGGGGCATACCGGAAGAACTGGTAATAGATCAGGACAGCATCATGGTTGTCGCAGAGAATGTCGGGGATATCATATACACAAAGGTGTTCGGTGATTTTATCGGTGAGATGGGATTGAAAATGAGGGTATGCCGGAAGGCTGACCCGGAGAGCAAAGGGAAGATTGAGAACTTTATCAAATATATCAAGCACAATTTTTTTGCCTTCAGGGAATTTGAGGATATCCAGAAGGCAAGGGACAACCTGATGAAGTGGCTTGAACGCAGAGCAAACGGAAAAATATCACAGGCTACAAAGAAGATACCTCTCATAGAGATTGAGGAAGAGAGAAAGCATCTGAGGGCATTAAAAAATTCGATTTACAGAAAAAACCATGCAAGCACCAGAGAAGCAAGAATCGTCAACAGCAATTGTCGGATTGCTGTTGATGCCTGCCAGTATGATCTCCCCGACCGATACAGAAATCAGGTAGTAGAAATATACAGGACAGATGATAAGCTGTTTGTATTTGACCGCTATAGTAACGAGGAAATAGCGGACTATGCACTCTCCCTGATACCGGGCGTAATAGTAAAAAACAGGGCTGTTGTGCGGGAAATGGGCGTAAAGGTACAAGAACTGAAAGATGAGGTTACGGGATACTTCACCTGTGATAACTGGACACTGTTCCTCTCCGGCAATTTCAGCGCCTTTCCCCGTTACACCAGAGACCAGTGTCTGGAAGCCAGAAAATGTTTCCGTGATAATACCCCTGATCCTGAAACATTTGACCTGTCATTGCGATACTGTATTGATAATAAGATGTTCTCCGTGGGAAATCTGAAAAGCAGCTACCAATATTTCCTGGAAGCCGGAAAACACAGTGAAGAAAACCCGGTGCCGATACTTGCAACCAGGACCGGGGTGACTGCAGCTGCTGCAGGTCTTACAGTGTCAAAACCCGATCTTGCGCCATACCTGGTACTGGTAAATATTCCCGGAGGCGTATAATGAAGGCCTACGGACAGGTGATAGACCAATTGACAACATTGAAATTAAAAGGAGTTGTACAGAAAATTGATGAAGCGGTGAATGCAGCGGAAAGCAGACAACAATCGTATATCGCTTTTTTGAATACCCTTCTTGCCGCTGAACTGGATTACCGGGTAGAAAAGAAATACAACCGGAACATGACAGGAGCCCATTTCCCGGTTGTGAAAGAAATCAATACCTTTGAGTTCGGTAATATAAAAGGCATTGCAAAGATGGACATATCACAACTGCTTGAGTTTGCCTGGCTGGATAACCGCATGAATATACTTCTGTTCGGACCCCCGGGATTAGGGAAGACCCATCTTGCGATAGCACTGGGCATAAAGGCAGTGGAAAAGGGATATGTTGTCAGTTTTGAGCGCATGACAGCGCTGATCAAACTCTTGAAGACTGCTGACATTCAGAAGATGTCCGCCTTCAGAATAAACAGGATTCTCAAGTCGGATCTTGTCATTATTGATGAAATAGGATATTCGCCTATAGAGAGAAAAGAGGCCAATATGTTTTTTAACCTGATCAGTGAACTGTATGAAAAGAGGTCCGTAATTATCACATCAAACAAGAGCTTCAATGAATGGGCCGAAATGCTGGGAGATGAAATTATGACCACTGCTCTTCTGGACAGGCTGTTACATCATTCAAAGATATTCAATCTGGATGGTCATTCTTACAGAATACAAAATCTAAAAAAGGAGGTTAAGTAGCTGCCTGCAGGATTCACAGGTGGTGTATTTCTATTTGTGACGGGTGGTGTATTTCTATTTGGAGTGGGTGGTGGAAAAACAGTTGTAATTTACACCCATCTTCTTTTTGAATTCCTTCGTGATGTCCGCAGGATCGCCGGCATAGGTATCTACATAGGATGCCCCGAGGGCAACATGGGAATTGCCGTAATCTCCACCAAAGTTTTCATCAAACAGGGTGTCAGCCATAAACCGGTCAATTCTTGAAAATCGTCTATCAGTAAGGGAAAATTCACCCACTTTTGAAGCTCCATTATCCATGGATATCTGTTTTTTTGTGAACTCTTCCCCTGTCTTTGCCTCCGCCTTTACAACAGAACCTTTCCGGAAGGTAAGACGCACTTCTTCAACATAATTTCCGCTCCTGAAGGATGGGAGATTTGCATAGTATGTCC
>JAPLKB010000065.1 GCA_026388275.1 Pseudomonadota bacterium | reverse complement strand
TTAGTCTCAGGCTTCTATATGCAGAGCGAAGTCTCTTATGCGTATAATGCCATTTCCCTGTTATGGGATCTGTCGTTCTTTCTTTCAGAAAGGATGACCACTGCATATACCAGGTATCCAGAGAGGCAATAAAGTTTTTCTCGCTGATCACACAGAGGTCTTTTGTAAGCATCTTCAACTCCCTGCTTGCCTGAAGCTTTGGGTTGCTTGTCAGATAGCGTGTGATGATCTGCTTTTGATGGAAGTTCCCTGCCGGTATATCTCGGCCGATTCACTGCGTACCTCCTGTATATAGAGATTCTTTTTCAGATGTGGCACTCTTATTACACACAGACCGGAACTTCTGCCGAAGAAGGTTACATCTGCAATGACAACAACGGGTTGCGGGGTATTGTAACGATTCTTTACTGGAACATTGTGTATGTGTTCCCGTATCCAGTCTTTACTTTTCTTGTGCTTTGCTGAGAGCTGAGCGATTGTTTGCCGCCGATAAACATACTCCTGCCAGAGAATGTTTTCTATCCGGTTTTTGTTGGCATTATTTTGAAACTGTCTGTTACATACCATACAGCGGTATCGTCTTCTGTTGTGTTGCATACCTTTCTTTTGGGTGTGCTTAGATCCGCAATAAGGACAGTTTTTTTACCCATTTTCTCAGCCCCTTGAGTTTTTGATGGTGTAGATCGTTGATAGTATAGCATTTAGAGGCTGTTTTCGGCCCTTAAAAATCGTATTAAGCCCGATTTTATTATTATTCAAGATGGTTCTGTTGTTTCTCTCGGGATGAACGCCGTATCAACAACAGAATACCGACAAGAACAAGAATCAATGGCCACCATTGTGCCATAAATGGGTGTGGCAGCAAGCCGAAATTAGACAGAAGAAAAATGGTGCCCAAAGCTATAAGGATGTATGCCCCGATCCCTGATTTAGATTTCATAATGCCTCCTTTATACAATAATTTTCATATCCATGCTCATATCATCTGCTATCAATATTCCTATTTTAAATGAAATATTTTCTTTAGAGAACGGTCTGTTGACGAAAAGTCATATAAAGCGATAAAAGGGTGATGATAGGAGTGAAGGGTAAAAAAGGAGCGCCTTAAAATTCCTTGACTCATAAGCTGCTAAATAGTAAATACTGATTCATGAACGGAATAATCGGGGGTACATCGCTATTAAATTCATCTATCTTTGCACCATGGGATGAACACAGAATAGAAACTCCTTACGGCGATATTAATGCAAAAATTAAAGATAATACGTTATTCATCCAGAGACATGGCAGCCCGCCTGTTCCTCCGCATCGAATTAATCACAAAGCAAATATCTGGGCATTTAAAAAAATGAATGTTAAGCAGGTTTTGTCTGTAAACTCTGTTGGGAGCCTGAAACTAAAATTTAAACCTGGCACATTTGTCATACCCGATGATTTTATATCCTTTTGGAATATATCAACATTTTTTGACAATGAAATGAAATTCATTGTGCCTCAGATGCATGAAGGCATGAAAGAGTACATTACTGCATTGTGCAAAGAACTCAGGATGCATGTCCATTCCGGCGGCGTTTACATCCAGACTCAAGGACCGAGGCTTGAAACAAAGGCCGAAATCAGGCTGCTTAAACGATTCGGCGACATTGTGGGCATGACAATGGCATCAGAGGCAGCACTATGTATGGAATATGAAATCCCTTATTCAAGCCTTTGTTCTGTTGATAATTACTGTAATGGTATTGCCAGAATACCGCTCACAATGGATGAAATAAATACAAACTGGCAGAAAAATATGCAGTCAATAGAGTTCCTGATTAAAACAATTATTGAAAAGGATTTTGCATGAAAATACTCATAAAAGATGTGATGCTGGATGGTAACATAAGAGATATCTTCATAAATAACGGCACAATTGAAGAAATATCGGAAAAATGTATCCGCAATGCTGACAGAATCATCAACGGCAGAGATAAGGCTGCCCTGCCTTCTTTTATAAACGGACACACACATGCAGCAATGACTCTTATGAGGGGTTATGCCGATGATATGCCCCTTAAGGAATGGCTTGAAGAAAAGATATGGCCTCTTGAGGCCAAACTGACTGAAGATGATGTTTATTGGGGTTCAAAACTTGCCTGTCTTGAAATGATAAAAAACGGCATTACTGTTTTTAATGATATGTACTGGCACTGGGAGGCAACTGCAAAAGCGGTATGTGATATGGGCATAAGGGGTTTTATCAGCGCAGTTTTTATAGATATGTTCGATACAGGAAAGGGACAGGAACAAATTGAGCAAAATATAAAACTCTTCGAATTATCCGAGAAATATAAACCTTATGTGACATTTACCCTCGGACCTCATGCTATTTATACAGTTTCAAAAGAGAGCCTTGAATGGATAAGAGACTTCTCTGAGAAGGAAAATATTCTCATCCATATGCACCTTTCGGAAACAAAAGAAGAAACAGATTTTTCAAAAGAGCGGTACGGACTTTCTCCTACTGAATTCCTCGATGAAATAGGAATTTTATCCGACAGGTTTATCGGGTGTCATGGCTGTCTGCTAAATGAAAAGGACTGCTCGCTTTTGAGAAAAAACAAATCTAAACTGGTCCATGTACCTGTATCCAACCTGAAACTGGCAGTAGGAAGGGTTTTTCCTCATTTTTTCATGGAAGGAATACCTTTCTGTTTCGGAACAGACGGATGCGCATCCAACAACCACCTTGATATCATTGAAACGATGAAGTTCGCATCACTTATGGCAAAGTTTTTTACCAGGATTACTACATTCATGCCCGCTAAAGTAACCTTTGATATGGCAACCAAGGTGGCTGCCGATATGTTTTTTCTTGGAGAATGGGAGATAAAGGTCGGAAACAGTCCTGACATAATCCTCATAGACCTGACACGACCGGAATTTACTCCTAATTTTAATCTTTACTCCGATATAGTTTATGCATCAAACGGTTATGCTGTTGATACGGTGATATGTATGGGTAATGTTTTAATGGAGGGCAGATTGATACCGGGAGAGGAAGAGATTCTTAAAAACACAAAAAAGGTTGCCCTGAATCTGGCAAACAGATAATCACAAAACCGGCTAAATTATACAATCTGAAAGGCATTAAGTTATGCAATCTGAAAGGCAGATTGGCATGAGATTCATATGCGATGCAATGCTGGGTAAGCTTGCTAAATATTTGAGAATCCTCGGCTTTGATACAATTCATGTCACATTTGCGGCAGAATTTGATAAATACAAAAATGAAAATAATCCCCCGATTTTTTTCATAAAAAAGCAAAATGCAAAAACCATCATTCGGCAACTGTGTTTATATAGAATCAAACAACGTAATTGATCAGCTTGCAGAGATAAAAAATATTATTGAACCTCATATCGATAAAAATACCATGATGAAAAGATGCATAAAATGCAATACACTGCTGAGTAACGCAAAAAAAGACGATATAGAAGGGCTTGTACCTGAATTTATATTTCATAAATATGATACTTTTAAGATCTGTCCTCTTTGCATGAAGGTCTTTTGGAATGGCTCTCACGCCGAGCATATGAGGAAATGGATAAAAACAATATAGACACTTATCGGCTTTTACAGTTGCGCCAAAATACATATGTTTGGTTTGAACAAGACACTTATAAATAAAGGAGACCGTTAATGACTTTTCCATTCAAAGAAATGATGGATATACTTAGAGAAATATTTAAGGACAATGTGCCTGTTGTTACAAAAATTTCAAAAAAAGAAAATAGAAACCCCTATTTGGTACTTGTCGGCACGCTCCTGAGTCTCAGGACAAAGGATGAACTGACAGAAAAGGTCATGAACAAACTAATTAAAGAAATAAGAACGCCTGAAGAGATGGTATCGTTTCCCATCGAAAAACTCCAGGAATTGATTTATCCAGTCGGTTTTTATAAAAATAAATCTGCTGTTCTCAAAAACATATCAAGGACAATTATTGATGCCTATGATGGCGTAGTGCCTGACTCTATTGATGAATTACTGAAATTAAAAGGCATAGGCAGAAAAACCGCAAACCTGGTCATAACGGAAGGCTATAACAAACCCGGTATATGCGTTGATACACACGTTCACAGGATATCAAACAGGATCGGCATTGTTATGACAAAAAATCCCCATCAAACAGAAGAAGTATTGAGAAAAGTTCTCCCAAAAAAATATTGGATTATTTACAATACTCTTCTTGTGACTTTTGGAAAAAATATTTGTAAACCCATATCCCCGCATTGCAGCATATGCCCTATATCCCACCTGTGTAATAAGTCTGGAGTCCTTAAATTCAGATAGAAAAAGCATTCATTTTGCATTTTTAGTCAAGAGGACGGAATTTTTTACCTTTACACAACGCCTTATATTTGTTAATTTTCCATATCCATATGATTAGAATCCTGAAACTATCATTAATAATATTGTTAACAATATTGTTTTCTTTTTCTGTCAATGCACAGGAAACAGAGAAAATAATAAAAATTAATATAACTGGAAATGAAAAAATTGATACTGGCTTTATAATGAACAATATAAAAACCAAGGAAAATGAGCCCTATAACCTTGATAAGATAAGAGAAGATATGAAATCCATTTATAAAACAGGATTTTTTAACGATGTTCAGATAGATGTCCAGGATGCTGAAGAAGGCAAAATAGTAACTTTTGTTGTTATCGAAAGATTACCTATAAAAGCCATTTTTCTTTCCGGCAATAAAAAGATAAAAACTGAGGACTTAAAAGATAAATTAAAAGTAAAAACCGGTTCAGTCCTGAATTTTGAAAAAATAAAAGAAAGTATGGATGAAATAAAAAAACACTATGCAAGCAAGGGCTATTATGCAGCGAGGGTGAGCTATGAAATAGATAGCGAAAGTGATTATGAGGTAACGATAAAGTTAATTATAGAAGAACCGGAAAAGGCATTTGTAAAGAAGATAGCCTTTACAGGCAATAAAATATTTAAGGGAAGCACGCTAAAAGACTACATGAGAACAAAAGAAAAGGGCATACTCTCATGGTTTACCGGTTCAGGCATACTTGATGAAGATTTGCTTGAAGAAGATAGAAAAAATATTGAAGCATTTTATAGCGACAACGGTTATGTAAGAACAAAAGTAGGCACACCTGCAATCAAACTATCTGATAATAAAAAGACTATAGAAATAACATTGCCGGTTGAAGAAGGCAATATGTACAGAATAGGCTCTATAGATTTTGCCGGAGACGTCATGTTAGGCAAAGATGAATTATTGAAAAGGTTGAAAACTAAACCCGGAGATGTTTTCAGGGCATCGTTATTTCACAAAGACATTTTGATGTTAACAGATATATACCAGGACAAAGGCTATGCTTTTTGTGACATTTCTCCAATGACAACAATAGATGATGATACACAAAAAGTGAACACCGTTTTCAACATAACAAAAGGAAATGAGATATTTTTCAATAGGATCAGCATACTGGGCAACACAAAGTCAAGGGATAAAGTAATTCGGAGGGAATTAAGATTTGCGGAAGGCGACAGATTCTCCGTGACAAACATTAATAGGAGCAAAAAACGTCTAAAGAATACTACATTTTTTAAAGACACAGACTTCAAAATCTTAAAAACAGATGAACCTGACAAGGTTAACCTTGATATTGCCGTTGAGGAAAGACCAACAGGCACTCTAAGTTTTGGTGTTGGTTATAGCACCTATGACAGAGTGATTTTATCTGGCAACATTGCACAGGAGAATTTTTTAGGAACAGGGAGAAGGGTAGGCCTGAGCGCTTCTCTCGGAGCTTTTACGCAGGAATTTCAGCTTTCATATCTTGAGCCATATATTTTTGATTTGAACTTAAACGCCGGTTTAGGCTTGTTTAATTACAAAAGAATAATGGACACTTACGATTATAAAAAACAGGGCGGTAGTGTATCTCTTATACGGCCCTTTACGGATGATATAAAAGGGAGCATCAAATACAGGGTGGAAAACACAGATGTTACAAACATCGATGCATCTGCAACCACCTATATAATGCAACAGGCAGGAACGGCACTAACAAGCAGCATGACCTTTGCTCTAACAAAAAACACGATTGATGATATACTGAACCCACATGTAGGGGTACATTCAGAGGCTTCTTTAGAAATTGCCGGCGGTCCTTTTGGCGGTGATAATTTCTTTTACAGAGCAATTGTTTTTTACGGACAATACATACCGGCAGGCTTTTGGGACAGCGAATTTTTTATAAAAGGCACTGTAGGCACTATCAGGTCATACGGAGGGAAGAGAGTGCCTGTTTACGAGAATTTTTTTGTTGGCGGAATAGATACAATTAGGGGTTTTAAGTATGGCGAAGCAGGGCCTAAAGACACTGACGATGAATCTATAGGCAGTCGAAACCAGATTTATTTTAATACAGAGTGGATATTTCCTATTTACAAACCTGTTGGTTTAAAAGGGGTAATATTTTACGACGCAGGTGCAGGGTTTGACGATTCAAAAGGTTTTATGCTAAAAGATTACATGAAAGCTTCGGCGGGATTTGGAATAAGATGGTTTTCGCCAATGGGTCCAATACGGCTTGAGATTGGATTCAATCTTTTCCCAAAATCCGGTGAAAAAGGAAGTGTGTTCGATTTTACAATGGGAACACAATACTAATTAGGAGGGAACATGAGGAAAGTTTCATTAGCTTTTGTAGCAGTTGTATTGCTTCTTCTCCCATCTGCCTTAATAGCACAAACACAGAATATCGTATTTGTAAACCTTCAGAAAGTAATGCTTGAATCAGAAAAAGGGAAGGAAGCAAAAAATGCCATGACCGGAGAATTTGAAAAAGTAAAAAAAGACCTCGAAAATAAGCAGAGTGAACTGCAAAAGATGAAAGACGCTATAGAAAAACAGAGCGCAACTATAACTCCTGAAGCAAGAGCAGAAAAAGAAAAACAGTATCAGGCTAAAACGAAGGACTACCAGAGAATATATAATGATTATCAGACTGAACTTCAGCAGAAAGATTCAGAATTCACACAAAAAATATTGAAAGAACTTGAAGATGTCGTCAAAACAATCGGCGAAAGGGATAAACACACAATAATAATTGAAAAAAGTCAGGCACTTTTTCTTTCTCCGTCCATCGACATAACAAATAAAGTGATCAACCTGTATAACGAAACGGCGAAAAAGAAAACAAATAAAAAATGATCAGACTTGATGAAATTGCCGAAAAAATACAGGGGAATTTAGCGGGCAACGGATTTGTTGCCATATCCGGCATATCAGGTATACAGGAAGCAAAAGAAGGTGATATTACATTTCTTACAGACAACAGTTTTAAAAAGTATCTGAAAGATTGTAAGGCATCGGCAATCATTATCGGTAAGAATATAAATCCTGATGAATTTAAAAATAAAAACTTTATTATTACAAAAAACCCTGCACTGGAATACGCAAAAGTTATTGAAATGTTTCATCCTCGGAAGATTATTGAAAAAGGGATAAGCCCGTTAGCATTCGTTGCAAAAACATCACAAATTTCCGATGAGGCCACTATATATCCTTATGCATATATAGGCGAAAGGACTATTGTAGAAAAAAAAGCAGTTGTTTACCCTTTTGTTCATATAGGCGATGATGTGACAATAGGTGAAGAAACAATTCTATATCCCCATGTAGTCATTTATGACAGGATAACTATAGGCAGAAGAGTTATAATTCATGGTGGAGCAGTTTTAGGGAGCGATGGATTCGGTTATGTTTGGGATGGTGAGAAACATGTGAAGATTCCTCAAATAGGTACTGTTGAAATTGAGGATGATGTTGAAATTGGCGCAAATGTTGCCATAGACAGGGCTTCTCTCGGGAAAACCCTGTTAAAAAAAGGTACAAAAATAGATAATCTTGTGCAGATTGCTCATAACGTATCCATAGGAGAAAATTCAATTATTGTCTCTCAAGTAGGCATTGCTGGAAGTTCAACTATAGGAAAAAATGTGATTCTTGCAGGACAGGTTGGCGTTAGAGATCATGCGGTTGTTGGAGACAATGTCAGAGCAGCAGGCGGAACAGGTATAACAAAAAGCGTACCGGAAAACTCGCTTATCTCAGGGAATCCTCACATGCCGCATAAAGAATGGCTAAGGCTTCAAGGTCATATAAAAAATCTCCCAAAATTATACGATAGAATAAAAAAAATGGAAAAGAAGCTCCAGATGGAGGCCGATAATGATTGACATTTACGAAATCATGCAGCTGTTACCCCATAGCTATCCATTCTTACTGCTCGACCGGGTATTGGAATATGAACCTTCCAAAAGAATTGTCGGTATAAAAAATGTTACCTTTAATGAACCTTTTTTTACAGGTCATTTTCCACAAAAACCAATTATGCCGGGCGTTCTTATTATTGAAGCAATGGCACAGGCAGGTGGTGTACTTGCATTCAAATCTTTTCCCGATAAAAAAGGTTCCGTATTGTTTACAAGCATTGATAACGCACGTTTCAGGAAGCCGGTTATACCGGGCGATCAGCTGAAGCTTGTTGTAGAGGTAATAAAACATAGAAAAGAAATATGGTTGTTTGAAGGAAAAGCCTTTGTAGACAACGATTTGGTGGCAGAAGCAAAAATTATGGCAATGTTAAAACAGGAATGAGGAGAATACATTGATACATCCTACAGCTATTATTAATAAAAATGCGGAGATCGGAGAAAACGTTCAAATAGGACCATATTGCATCATCGAAGACAAAGTAAAAATAGGAAAAGGTACAAAACTGTTAATGCATGTTGTAATACAGGGAAACACAGAAATCGGTGAGAACTGTACGATAAGTCCTTTTGCATCCATAGGTGGTCCTCCTCAGGATTTAACCTACAAAGATGAGGATACAACTGTAATTATCGGAAACAACAATATAATAAAGGATTATGTAACAATAAATAAAGGAACGCCTCACGGAGGCGGCGTTACAAAAGTAGGAAACAGCAATTTTATCATGGCCTATGCGCATATTGCCCACGACTGTATGGTCGGCAACAATGTAATCATGGCAAACTGCGCTACTTTAGCCGGACATGTCGAAGTAGATGATTTTGTAATATTCGGCGGTCTTTGTGCAGTACATCAGTTCTGCAAAATCGGTAAATATGCCTTTATAAGCGGTCTAACAGGAGTTCCAAAGGACATCCCTCCTTTTATCATAGCAGCAGGAGGCAGATCAAAACCATACGGTTTAAATGTAGTCGGGCTTGAGCGGCGTGGCTTTTCGAAGGAAGAAATTTCTAAACTGAAGAAAGCCTACAGAATACTTTTCAGGTCATCTCTTCCTCTTGAAACATCTCTTAGAATAATTCAGGAAGAACTTGAAGGTGAGAACATTGCCGAGCTGACCAATTTTATAAGATCATCCAAGAGGGGCATATGCCGTTAAAAATAGCGTTAATTGGCGCCGGGCATATGGGAAAGATCCATCTTCAAAAGCTGTCAGCTATGGAAGATGTTCGGGTTGTAGCTGCAGTGGACACAGATAACATGTTAGCCGAAGATATAACTCAAAAATACGGGATCCCCTTTTTTTCGGATTATTCAAAAATATTAAACGATTTAAACGGGGTTGTAATTGCAAGTTCAACAGAAACACATTATGAAATAGCAAGTTTTTTTTTAAAAAACAACGTACATGTTTTTATTGAAAAACCGATAACATCAGACATTACTGAAGCGAGCGACCTTATAAGATTGGCAAACACAAAGAATTTGACTTTACAGATCGGCCATCTTGAAAGATTTAATCCTGCATATAAAAAATCTATCCCCTTTATTCAAAACCCTCTTTTCATAGAAGCCCGCAGAACCAGCAATTTCACAGGGAGATCGTCAAACATCGATGTGGTCCTTGATCTCATGATTCACGATATAGACCTTGTTCTTTCTATTGCAAAAAGTGATGTCAAGGATGTGCGTACACAGGGCATCTCTTTCGTGGGTGATACATTGGATATGGCAAACACAACGATTGAGTTTATGAACGGGTGCACTGCAATTTTATTTGCAAACAGGATAGCTTCACAAAGAGAGCGATCTATTTCTGTATTTGAGAAAGACAGAAATGTATATATCGACCTATTGAATGGCAAGTCCGTGTGCAATATAAAGAACGGAGATGGAGTGATTGAAACAGTAGAGTATGTTTCAGAAAAAATAGATTCTGTTATGGACGAGCTTTTAGAGTTTATATTTTCCATAAAAGGCGAGAAAACACCGTCTGTTAGAGGTGAAGACGGGCTAAAGGCTCTTATGCTTGCCAACCGGATTAAAGAACATATTGTATAAAACAATTTCAAATAATCACTTCAACAAAAAAATAGTCATAATAACAGGAGAGCTTTCAGGTGAAATCCATGCCTGTCATGTTGTCAAAAAGATCAGAGAGTCATTGGACATTGAATTCAGCGGTATGGGGAGCAAAAAACTTGAGGAAGCAGGAGTTCATATCGTACATGATTACAGAGAGATATCCCTTACAGGCATTAATGAAATAATCCCAAAATTGAAACATATATGGACTGCATTCAACCGAATTAAAAATCATTTAAAGCACATTAAACCTTCTCTCATTATACTCGTAGATTTTCCCGGCTTTAACATGAGGATTGCAAAAACAGCAAAAAAATACGGTATACCTGTTTTATATTTCATACCTCCTCAAATATGGGCATGGAGACAGGGGCGCATAAAAACAATGAAAAATTTCATAGACAAAATAATATGCATCCTGCCCTTTGAAAAACAACTCTATGACGCATACAACATAGATGCAACATATGTAGGTCATCCATTCGTAAATACCGTAAAACCAACACTTACAAAAGAAGAGTTTTTTGAAAAGGCTGCAATAAAATCAAAAACCCCGATTATAACTATAATGCCCGGGAGTAGAAGCAATGAAATCAAGAAACATATGCCGGTCTTAATAAAAGCAATTGAAAGAATTGCGCTTCATTTTAACGAACCTGCAATACTCCTGCCTTTAGCTGAAGGCATCGATCAAAAGACTGTGGAAACATTTAATACCGGTAATATACATATCAATTATCTTAAAGGGCTAACCTACGATGCTCTTTCCTATTGCGACATTGCCATCATCGCTTCAGGCAGCGCAACTATGGAAGCCGCAATTCTCGGCACTACAACAATCGTTATTTATAAAATCTCTAAAATATCTTATATAATCGCAAAATTACTTGTAAAATCCAAATATATCAGCCTTCCGAATATTATAGCAGGAAAAGAGGTGTTCCCGGAGTTTATACAGCACTTAGACCCCGAAAAGATTGCAGAAAAGGCACTCTATATGTTAAATAATGGCAGTGATAAAATAAATGAGGAATTGATTAAAATAAAAACAGAACTTGATAGTATGGATTCATACGAGTTGACAAAAAATACAATCATTGATTTTTTAAAACAAACCTATGGCACTATATCTTAGACTCCTTAAATACGTTAAACCATACTGGAAAAAACTTTTATTTGCTATGATATTCATGTCTCTTGTAGCCGGCATCAATGGTTTAACGGCTTATATCGTCAAACCCGTTTTGGATAATATCTTTTTTGAAAAAAATGCAGCGATGCTTCGTATAATCCCATTTGCAGTTATAATAATGTATCTGTGCAAAGGTGTCTTTGATTACTTCCAGGCATACCTGATGGGTTATGTCGGGCAAAAAGTTATAACAGATATAAGAAATCAGGTTTTTAACGCTCTCCAGAAGCAACCTTTATCTTATTTTGACAAAACACCCACCGGCACCATTATTTCAAGGATAATAAATGATGTAACGCTTGTCCAGAGCACTGTTTCAGATGCCTTTACCGCTATCCTTAAAGATTCTTTCACAATAATTGGACTTATATTCGTCGTTTTTTACCGGGATTGGAAGCTCGCAATTATTGCTTTCTTTGTTTTGCCATTTGCAATATATCCGATTATAACCTTTGGAAGAAGGTTAAGAAAAGTCAGCACAAAAACTCAGAAGGAAATGGCAAAACTTACCAATTTTTTGCACGAGACCATAACCGGCCAGCGGATTGTAAAAGCTTTCTGTATGGAAGAATATGAAAATAAGAGATTTGATGAAGAAAATAATACTCTTTTCCGCATCATCCTGAAGCGCTACAAAATAAGGGCTTTATCGTCTCCTATTATGGAAACACTTGGTGGTATTGCTATAGGTATTATCATATGGTATGGAGGCAACGAGGTAATATCCGGACGTTCAACACCTGGAAATTTTTTCTCATTTACCGCTGCCCTTTTAATGCTCTATGAACCCATAAAAAGGCTTAACAGGGAAAACCATAACATACAGCAAGGTCTTGCAGCGGCAGTAAGAGTCTTTGAGGTTATCGACAGAAAACCTGAAATTGAAGAAAAAGTCAATGCTGTTGATCTCGATAAAGTTCAGGGAATCATAGAGTTTAAAGATGTCTTTTTTAAATACGAAGACAAGATGGTTCTAAAGAACATAAATTTAAAAATTAATAAAAATGAAGTCCTTGCTATTGTAGGTGAAAGTGGGGTAGGAAAAACAACGCTGGTGAATCTTATTCCAAGGTTTTATGATGTAACAAAAGGTTGTATTGAAGTAGATGGAATTGATATAAGGGACGCGACATTGAATTCGTTGAGATGGAACATCGCCCTTGTTACACAGGATGTAATATTATTTAATGATACAATAAAAAACAACATAAGCTACGGCGACGAACAGCATCTGGACAGAATTGAAGAAGTTGCAAGCATGGCATACTCCCAGGATTTTATTGCAAAACTCCCCAAACAATATGATACTTCAGTAGGGGAAAGAGGTACAAGGCTTTCCGGTGGCCAGAAACAGAGGATTGCAATTGCAAGGGCATTGTACAAAAATACTCCTATTCTTATTCTTGATGAAGCGACAAGCTCTCTCGATACCGCTTCTGAGGTTGAGGTTCAAAAAGCATTGGAAAACTTAATCAAAGGAAGAACAACCATCGTGATCGCCCATAGACTTTCAACAGTCATACATGCTGATAGAATAATTGTCCTTGAAGGAGGAACAATAGTTCAATCCGGCACACACGATGAGCTTTTATCGTCTGACGGGCCTTATAAAAAACTTTACGAATTGCAATTCAGGAGCAAAGCTTCGGAAAAAATAATCAAAAATAACAAGAAGGTAAAAAATGTCTATTAAGCGGCTTAAGTACTTCTTTTTACTTAACATACTTCCACCCATCATATATATAATTATCTCTTTTATTAAATTTACTTCTCAAATAAAGCATATAAACAGTGAACCTGCTCATGAAATGTGGGATAAAGGGGAAAACTCAATTGTCTGCTTCTGGCATGGAAGGCTTTTAATGATGCCCTTTGCCAATAGAAGAGGCAAGGGTAAAGTGCTCATAAGCAGACATCGTGACGGTGAATTTATTGCAAAGGTTATGAAGTATTTTGGCATTGGAGCAGTAAGAGGATCTTACAGAAAAGAAGGTGGTATATCTTCACTGAGGGAAATCATATCGGACTTAAAAAATGGCTATGATGTTGCTGTCACACCTGACGGACCAAAAGGACCAAAATATACTGTAAAAAATGGTATTATCGAGCTTGCCAGGCTCACTGGAAAAGCGATAATACCAATAAGCTACAGTGCAAGTAAAAAAAAACTTTTCATTCATGGGATAGTTTTATTGTCCCCCGTCCCTTTTCAAAAATTCTGTTTACCTGGGGGAAGCCTGTTTTTGTAGCTAAAAAAATTGATTCTGATGAAATAGAAAGAATAAGAATTGAGCTTGAAAATACACTGAAAACCCTAACCGAACAAGCAGATGATATTGCATGTGGAAAGTAATTTATAATATTGCTATCAATATTATTCTTCCATTTTTTATCCTTTTCTCATTCATGAAGGCAAAAATACGGAAAAACCTTGCTGAACGTCTATTCTTCAGTACAAAACATTCGACTATAAAAGATGCCGTCTGGATTCATGCTGCTTCTATCGGTGAAGCAGTAATTGCAGAAACACTTGTTAACTATTTGGAGTCTCATTCCAATTTAAATCAATTTATAGTAACCACAAATACATATTACACAAGAGATCTTTTAAGAAAAAAATTTGATAAAAACATCAGTGTATTTTCTCTTCCCTTTGATCTGACTTACTCAATAAGACGCTTTATAAATGGTTCTACATTCAAAGCCCTGATTATAGTTGAAACCGAACTATGGCCGAATCTTATATGGGAAGTTAAAAAACTTAATATACCGATAATTATCGTAAACGGTAGGATATCCGACACAACCCTTAAAAATTACAGACGGTTTTCTTTTTTTATAAAAAATGTTTTATCAAAAATTGACCTGGTGCTTGCCCAGTCCGAAGAGCAGGCGAAAAGATTTGCATATATTGGAATGAGTCCTCAAAACATAATAGATACAGGTAATTTAAAATATTTTAGAGAATTATCTTTTATTAATAAAGATACACATAAAGAAAATATAATAACATTCGGCAGTATTAAGGAAAAAGAGTTAGACATCTTACTTCCCGTCATAGAAAGCCTGAAGAAGGATCTTCCTGATTTTTTGTTTTTTATTGCACCAAGAGAACTTTTTCTTGTAAATAGAATAGAAAAAGAACTTTCTTTGTCTTTAAAAACACTAAAATATTCTGATTATAAAAACAGTACAAATAAAAATATTGACGCAGTGGTTGTTGATACTGTCGGCGATTTACTGGATATCTACAAAAAAAGCAAGGTCGCCTTTGTAGGAGGCAGCCTTGCTCCTTATGGCGGGCAGAACGTTCTTGAGCCTCTTTTTTTTGAGACACCGGTTATTTTCGGGCCTTATATGGAAAATTTTAAAGATATCGCAGATACAATTATTACACAAGGCGCCGGTATTGTGGTTAGTAGCGGTGATGACCTCTATGAAAAAATAAAGTTAGTTCTGGAAAACAAGGATTTAAGAAACAAAATGGGCAGCAACGGGAAAAAAATTATTGAAATGCAAAGTGAAGTTATGGAAAAAACTGTAGATATTATTTTACAAACCATAGACAGATATTCAAGTAAATAAGTTTAACAGGAAGATATAATGGATGGATTCTTAAAGCTTGTTCAGCTTATGGAAACTTTAAGAAGTGAAAAGGGTTGTCCCTGGGATAAAAAACAGACAACAAAAGCTTTTAAGACATTTCTTCTGGAAGAGGTATATGAAGTCATTGAAGCCATAGATAACGATGACTATAAAGCCTTGAAGGAGGAACTGGGCGACCTCCTTTTCCATATTATTTTTATTTCACAGATTTGTAAAGAAAAAGGGTTGTTTAATATAGATGATGTGGTCAAGTTCGTATATGATAAAATGTATAATAGACACCCCCATGTCTTTTTGAATACTCCTTTAGATAAACCGATTGAGAAAAAATGGGAAGACATCAAGAAAGATGAAAAGGAAGATTATTCGCTGCTTTCTAACATCCCCGATATTATTCCGGCATTGTCAAAAGCATATTTGATCTCGCGGAAGGTTGCAAAAGTAGGATTTGATTGGGAAAATATTGACGATATTTATAAAAAACTGTTTGAAGAAATAGAAGAGCTGAAGAAAGCTGAAGAGTCCGGAGATAATGAAGCGATTAAAGAAGAAATCGGCGATCTGCTTTTTACAATTGTAAACATTTCAAAGTTTCATAAAATTGATCCCGAAGATGCATTGAGATTCACTTCAAATAAATTTATCAAACGTTTTAATTACATCGAGACAAAAATAGACATTAAAAGTTCATCGCTTTCCGTTATGGATAAACTCTGGAATGAAATAAAAAATATTGAAAAAAAGGGGAATTGACCCCCTTTTTTTATTCAGCTTTTACGACATTTGCTGCCTGCGGACCCTTTGGGCCTTTAGTAATTTCAAATTCTACCTTTTCCCCCGTCTTTAAGGTCTTAAAACCATCCTGTTTAATTGCCGAAAAATGAACAAATACATCCTCACCGTTATCCTGCTCAATAAACCCGTATCCCTTTGCATCGTTAAACCATTTAACCTTACCTACTGCCATGTTGCTTAACTCCTTTCATTAATGTATTAAAGCAGAAGCTTTTTGCTATATTATTCCTTATCATATATCGTGTCAAGTTAATTTTTTTAAAATTTATTGCGTTAGTATTTGATTAGCTTATTTTTTGTTGATTATAAAAACTTTGTAAATATATATGTTATTCAACAATCTTCTATGCCGATAGGCATTTATCATTGGCATACTCAAGAAAAATCCTATTAATGCACTTATACCGGAGCCTGCTACGCCCTTTAATTTTCGAACGAAAATGTATCAGGGAGCATAGAACATATGCCAGACATACAATACAAAAAAATATTCAATCAATACATATTTACAAACAAATGCGAGCAGGCAACATAAACATTGTCATCTTACATCAATGTTTCTCGATCCTGATGGTCTCCATGCAGGGGATATTACGTGCGGGCATTCTATCTGCCTCATGTATGCTGCCCACGTCAGCTTGAAGTCACCATACCTGTCGTTGACCTCATCCATTGCTTTAATAAGAGATTTTCTTCTTTCAGCATCTTCAAATAAAGACATTTGTCCGGTGTTTTTTATAATATTGGAAATGCGTACCCCTATGAGTCTCACTCTGTCTTTAAGCCTTATCATACGCAGGACTGACAGGGCATGGCAGTATATTGCATGGGTATCATCGGTATAAAAAGATAATGCAGTCTGTTTTGTAAAGGTTTCAAAATCAGTGTACCTTAAGGTAAGAGACAATGTTTTCCCCACATATCCGGATACTCTTGCCCTTCTGCCTACCATTTCGCTCAGTTGAAGAATATAGGATTCAATCTCTTCCCTGTCACATATATCCTTAGGGAGGGTCATGCTATGCCCTATGGATTTAGGCTCTTCCTCTGTTGTGATAAGAGGTCTTGTACATGCACCCATACCCATTTCCTTCAGTATCTCGCCTATAATACCAAATCGGCTTCTCAGAATACTAACCGGCGTTTTTCCCAGTTCCCCACACGTTTTTATACCCATGGCTTGAAGTTTTTTCTCTGTATGCATACCTATACCCCATAATTCCTTTATCGGCATATCTTCAAGTAAAGGCGTTATCTCTTCAGGTTTTATCTGCCACAATCCATCGGGCTTTGCAAGATCGCTTGCAAGTTTTGCCATAAGGATATTCGGTCCTATTCCAACGGTACAGTTGATGCCGAAACGGTTCTTAATCAGTTGCTTAATGAAGATCCCGATTTCCCTGGGATTCCCGAACAGATGGCACGTACCGGTTACATCAAGAAATGCCTCATCAATCGAGTAAATCTCAACGTCCGGGGTGAAACGATGATAAATCTTCTCAAGCTCCCTGCATGTATCAATATATTTCCGGTTATCCCCCACAACAAAGATAATGTGTGGACAGATTTTTTTTGCTTCATAGACATTCATACCTGTTTTGACGCCGTATTTTCTTGCCTCATAGGATGAGGTGGTAATTACCGTCCTTACACCTGAACCGATGACCGCTATAGGTTTTCCTTTGAGACGGGGATTTACCTTCTGTTCAACAGATGCAAAATAGGCATCCATGTCTATGCATAGAATTATTTTTTTGTTCATGTTTCAAGATTCTCGAGCATCCAGAGCAGGGACTCGTTATCAAAACTCAGCTCATAAAAAGCATTCCCATCAGTCAGAGAAAAATGATGGATAATCTTCTTCCCCTCTTTTGACTTCCATGTGTAGGTAATTTCTTCAACCTTTATAAGCCTCCCCGACCATTTGAATTTGAGAGGCTTCAAGCAATACGAAGGGTCAAAGGCTGCAAGAACGGTCACAGTTTTTCCTATATACATCGTTATATCCTGTTTCTGACAAGACCTATCACCTTTCCGGCAATAGTTACTTCTTCGGGGCTGTATGTTACAGATTCCATATTACTGTTTTCCGGCTTCAGAATAACCCGGCAATCCTCAAAAAGAATCCTTTTAACCGTTGCTTCATCGCCAATGATCGCCACGCCTATTTCTCCATGCTCGATAATATGCTGGGGCTTAACTATTACAAAATCTCCGTGGAATATCCCTGCCTCTTTCATGCTGTCCCCTACTACCTTTAAAGAAAAGATGTCCTCTACCGGAAAGAGCGCTCTGTCGAGACTTATATGGCCATCAATTTCTTCTACAGCCAGCGTTGGTTCTCCTGCCCTTATCTTCCCCAACACCGGGACTGTGCATACGCCTGCCGGGGCGACCCCTATTACCTCTACCCCCCTTGATTTTGAAGGCGTTATACGAAGAACACCTTTTTTTGCAAGAGACTGTAGGTGCCTTCTTGCAGCAGGCCAGAGAAATCCGAAGTGGGCTCCTATCTCTCTTACGGTTGGGGGATACCCGTGGCTCCCCGAGTATTCCTTTAAAAATTCAAGGACCTTTTTCTGAGTCGCCGTTAACCCTTTCATATATACATATGTATATCATATTTATTATATTGTCAATAAGAGAATGGCAGTTAATAATTCGTTGTTTATGTGCAAGAAAGTCAGAATGACATATTAACTGTTTGAACCTGTATATATTATAATGTATAATTCCAGGAAGCTCGCGGCTATGGCTTTCTGCCTGATGCAACAACTGCTTCATAGCAAGCAGAGTGGTATCAAGGGCAAAAATTAAAATAGTTTCGCAGCAAGCTGCGGTGAATTTACCCGCCAAGATTAGACTAAGGACAATATATGGGCAAAGTATACCTTGTTGGCGCAGGCCCCGGCAATCCGGAACTCATTACCCTGCGAGGGCTTGAATTGATCAAAGGAGCAGATGTCATCATTTATGACTATCTTATCAACAAAGATCTGCTCAGTTTTGCCGGAAAAGATACAGAGCTTATTTATGTGGGCAAAAAGGCCTCCTGCCATGAACTGCCGCAAGCCGATATTAATGTACTGTTAGTCAAAAAAGCAAAAGAAAAAGGCATTATTGTCAGGCTTAAAGGCGGTGACCCTTTTATGTTCGGCAGAGGGGGCGAAGAAGCAGAGTTTCTGGCAGAAAACAGGATAGACTTCGAGATTGTCCCCGGGGTAACATCAGCCATATCAGCACCGGCTTATGCCGGTATCCCTCTGACCCACAGGGAATATGCCTCTTCGGTGGCATTTATCACAGGCCATGAGGACGCATCAAAGACAGAATCAACAATCAGATGGAATGCACTTGCCCATGGCTGCGACACACTCGTGTTCTTAATGGGTATAAAAAATCTTAAGGATATCAAAGAAAATTTAATCAAAGCAGGCAAAGATCCATGCACGCCTGCATGTGTAATCCAGTGGGGTACACTGCCGGAGCAAAAAGTTGTTTCGGCGAACTTAAAAGAAATAGATATATCAGCAAAGACTGCGGGCATAAAGCCTCCTGGAATTATTGTTGTAGGCAATGTAGCAGGTTTAAGAAAAAACCTTCAATGGTTTGAAAAAAAACCTCTTTTCGGAAAAAAAATTGCCGTCACAAGACCTCCCCATCAGTCTACAAAATTCGGCAGTCTGCTTATGGAAAAAGGCGCCCGTGTAATTTATATGCCCACGATCGAGATAGAACCAATTGATCCGAACAAAGCCCTCCTGAGAGCATTTAAAAGAATTGGTAAATACTGCTGCATTATATTTACAAGTGTAAACGGTGCATCAATATTTTTCGATAATCTATTCAAGACAGGGATGGATACAAGGGCTCTGCATAATATAACAATTTTGCCCATAGGAGATGCTACCGCTTCATTTTTAAGGACCTTCGGCATTATCCCTGACTTTATCCCTGAACAATTCACTTCCGAAGGCATCATCCATGTGCTGAAAGATATGAAGGTAAAAGGCAATGTATTTTTGCTTCCCAGGGCAAAGGATGCCCGTAATGTTATTGTAGATTACATAAAGAATCAGGGCGGCAGATGCGATGTTATTCCTCTTTACAAAACCGCCTTGCCCAAAACACCTTTGTTGCCGGCTGAAAAGACTGACATCATCACATTTACAAGTTCATCAACGGTTAGCAACTTTTTGAAAATCTACGGCAGAAAGGCACTCAGCAACACTTTGATCGCCTCAATAGGACCTATTACCACCGGAACATTACGGAAGAACAATATCGAAGTTCATATAGAATCAGTAAAATATGATATAAAAGGTCTTGCAGAAGCAATCGAACAATACATGGCAAAATAGCACGTTAAGAAAAAAATAGAAGTTTAGTTAGTAACTTAAACAAAAAAGGATGAGAGAAACCAAATTATCCCGGCTTCTCTCATCCTTTTCACTTCTTTATTTTTTTTCTATTCACTTCCCCCGCAGCGCATCCCAGCCTTTTAATATCTGGAGTCCCATAGATAATTGAAAATCGTCTTCGCTGATTATTTTTTTACTATTATCTCCATTTTCTCCGGGTTTTGCCTTTTCTTTTTCCGATTCAATATGTCTTTCCAGATCTTTTTCCTTAACTGGAACAATTTTTTCTTTTCCCTTTGTTACATTATTATCAACTATTATATCAGGTGTTATGCCTTCCGCTTGTATAGATCTGCCCTTTGGAGTAAAATACTTCGCTGTCGTCAATCTTACAGCCGAGCCATCACCAAGCGGAAAAATTGTCTGAACAGAACCTTTTCCAAAGGTCCTTGTTCCCACTAAAATAGCCCTCTTGTAATCCTGCAATGCACCGGAAACAATTTCAGACGCACTTGCACTTCCATCATTCACCAGAACAACAAGCGGGCCTAAGTAATCATTTTTTTTATTTGCATAGAATTTTATCTTATTGTCATCCTTTTTTTTACCCTCTATATAAACAATCAGACCATCTGCAAGAAACTTATCGGAGACCTCAACGGCCTGTTCAAGGAGTCCCCCAGGATTATTTCTCAGGTCGAGTATAATGCCCTTGAGCGGTTTATCCTTATTGGTCTTTTCCAGTTCTTTGATGGCATTATCTAGGTCTTTTGTTGTTTTTTCCTGAAACTGGGCAATGCGGATATATCCATAATCGTCTTCTAAAATTTTGTATTTCACGCTTTTAACTACTATAACATCACGCACCACTTTAAAATCCTTTGGTGTAGAAAAACCGTCTCTCATAATAGTAAGCGTAACAGGCTTGCCCTTGGAACCTCTTATTAACTTAACAACATCCATAAGACTCATATTTCTCGCCGGTTTGCCGTCTATCTTGAGAATGTGGTCACCTGTTTTTATACCAACCTTGTATGCAGGTGTATCTTCAATCGGCGCAATAACAGTCGGGAATCCATCTTTTATTGTAATTTCAATGCCAATGCCCCCAAATTCACCTTTTGTTTCACTCTGCATATCTTTATACATATCTGGGGTTAAAAAGGAGGAGTGAGGATCAAGAGATTCGAGAATACCTTTTATTGCGGCATAAACAACTTCTTTATCCTTAACTTCATCAACATAGTTTTTCTTTACCAGGTCTATAACATCAGAAAATGTCTTTAAATATTCATATAGTTCCTTGCTGTCAGAGCCTGTTGCATACGTCTTTTTACCCTGCGCACCAATAAGAAAACCGAGGACAAAGACAAAGACAAAGACAAAAAAAACGCTTAAAGATAGCTTTAATTTTTTACTCATTTATACATTCCTCCCGGTTTGATAATACTATAATCAATATAAACTTTCAATGAGATTCCTAAGATACTATTTTAATTAGTTTTCGGATGAACACCAAATTAGTGTCCATCCGAAAACCCAGGATGAGAGACTATCGGTTTCCGAATCGGAAAGGAGGGATTTTTAGTTTTGTCAAGAAAAACAAGGGATTGCGGGGAGGCGTGCGCTATGCACGCCTCACAAGTAAAACCGCGGATTGACACCGCCAGGGCGGAAAAGGATTCTTTCCGGACGGAAACTAATTAGTAATTACTGCAAACGGTCATACCATATGCTATTCTATCTGCAATGGAAACCGTGTTTGTTGCTATGAGCGGAGGCATAGACAGTTCTTTTGCTGCCTATCTTCTCAAACAGAAGGGTTATAAGGTAGTAGGAATAACATTTCAGTTTCTCCCTGAAACAATTAAAAGCACTAAAAACCCGAAAGCATGCTGTTCAATAGAAACCATTCATAGAGCCAAGAAGGTAGCAGACGACCTGTCTATACCACACTACATAATCAATATGCGTAAAGAATTCGAGGAGTATGTAATAGATAATTTTTTAATGGAGTATAAATACGGCAGAACTCCCAATCCATGCATTCTATGTAATAAATACATAAAGTTTTCATTTTTTCACGATAAAGCATTATCCATAGGTGCAGATAAAATAGCCACCGGTCATTATGCAATTATAGACAATAAATCAATTACTTATGCAATAAGAAAGGGTGCGGATAAGATCAAGGATCAATCTTATTTCTTATACCCTATTAAAGAAAATTTATTGAAGGACATCCTTTTTCCCGTCGGAACATACACAAAAAACACCTTAAGAGATAGCGTGGGTAAATTAGGATGGAATATGCAAAATATCAAGGAAAGTCAGGATATATGCTTTATCCCTGAAGGTGATTATAGAGACTTTTTATCAAATTACATGAAGTTGAAAGAAGGGCCGATTTATCATGCAGATGGCGCATTCATGGGGATGCATAACGGCATTCATCTTTACACAATAGGCCAAAGAAGAGGTCTGAACATTCCATATAAAGAACCGTTATATGTTATCGAGATCATCCCTGACAAAAACACCTTGATTGTCGGACCAAAAGAGCATCTTAAAAGGAAAAAGCTCGTAGCCCATAGTACAAATTTTTTTAATATGAATGCGCCCGGCAGTGACTCCGGCAGATTCTATGCAAAAGTACGATACAGGCAAAAAGAAGAGCTGTGTAAATTCACCGTATCGGATGATCTTTTATATGTAAATTTCGAGGATCCCATATATTCAATAACGCCTGGGCAATCTGTGGTTATATACAAAGATGATAAAGTTGTTTGTGGGGGAATCATCCGAAACAGTGAATAATAAAAATATCTATTGACCAATAAAATATGGGGGGATATACTTTAAACAAAATAATTGGGGGTAACCTTATTATGCCTATCTATATTATGTTTAGTAAGCTGACTGATGAAGGCAGGGCAACAATTAAAAGACACGCAGATCGCATCAAAGAAGTTGATAAAGAAATCGAAAAAATGGGTGCAAGAGTCCTTACTCAATATGCTCTTTTAGGTGAGTATGACTTTGTAAATATACTTGAAGCACCTAATAACGAAACCATGGCAAGATTATCAATCGAGTTGGGATCAAGGGGTACAATACAGCTCATGACACTCCCTGCAATTCCTGTTTTCGAATTTATCGAGAAAATGGAAATTCAACAAGATTCGTCTGCTAAATCGGACAGGCCTGAGATTCCTGAAGAATATCGAGAAAAAATGTATTAAAACATTTCGCTTGTAGTTGTTTCCTGCAATAAAAAAAGTCTCGTAGAAAGGCCTCATCGTTATTTTTTCTGTGAACGGTAAACTGTTTTTATGGCATGAACTTTCTGAATAAGTCCCTTGCTATAACTACTCTCTGAATCTGGTTGGTTCCTTCGTATATCTGTGTGGCTTTGGCATCCCTCATCATCCTTTCTACAGGGTATTCCTTGGTATAGCCACACCCTCCAAGGATTTGAACTGCATCGGTTGTAACTTTCATAGCAGTATCGGCAGCATAAACCTTAGCCATTGCCGACATTTTATCCACACCTATTGCGCTCATCTTATCTCTTTCGTAAACCTTCATATCAAGCAGATGCGCAGCATCGTATACGAGCGCACGGGCGGCTTCCACTGCAGTGGCCATATCCGCTACCATAAACTGTATGCCCTCAAAATCTGCAATCTTTTGTCCGAACTGAACCCTCTTCCAGGCGTATTCCAGCGAAAAATCCAATGCCCCTTGCGCAATACCCACAGCCTGAGCGCCAACAGCAGGTCTTGAAAGATTCAGCGTCGACATTGCAATATCCCAGCCATCACCTTCCTTTCCAAGTAAATTGTCCTTTGTAAGCCTGACATTATCGAATATCAACTCCGTTATGTCGGAGCCTCTCATACCCATTTTATCTTCACTTTTTCCAATGATGACTCCAGGATAATCCTTCTCTACACAAAATGCTGAAATCCCCTTTGTCCTCAAACCCTGATTGGTAGCTGCAATCACGCTAAAAAACTGAGCATTGGCACCATTTGTTATCATTGACTTTTTCCCGTTCAGGTAGTAGTAGTTACCGTCCTTCTTTGCAAACGTTCTCATATGCGATGCATCCGAGCCTCCTTCCGGCTCGGTCAATGCAAAGGCCACAAGATGAAGCTTATCGGGTTCCGTCAATTTACTGTATATATATTCTTTTTGTTCTTCATTTGCCGCCACCATTATAGGCATCAATCCGACGCAATGGGCAAGCGGTATTAATGATGACGCGCCTGAAACCTTTGCAAGTTCTTCAATAACAACACAAAGAGATGTAATATCCCCGTCAACGCCTCCAAAGCGCTCCGGCAGCATAAGATATAAAAAACCGTGTTTTTTGTATATATCCACAAGGTCCCACGGAAACGCACCTGTTGCATCTATCTCTTTTGCCCTTGGGGCAATCTTTTCTTTGGCTATTTTTTCTGCGATCATTCTTATCATGGTGTGTTTATCAGAAAAGTTTAACATCCAGTACGCCTCCTTTTAGTTGACAAAACCGATTATTTCTAACATAATTTTCTCAATATGTTAAATAAAAAAGGAGATATTGTGTCGAAGGTATATTTCACAGATTTAAGAACAAACCCAAAACGGAATATTTTAAATAAAATTGAGGATTTACTTAACAGATTAAAGATTGATAATTCTGTCAAAAAAAATAGTAATGTGGCAATAAAAGTACATTTTGGTGAAAAAGGCAACACAGCTTTCTTAAGACCTGTATTTCTTAGAGCCATAGCCGAAAGAGTAAAACTGACTGGAGCAAAACCCTTTCTTACCGATACGAATACACTTTACACCGGCTCCAGGAGTGATGCTGTATTGCACATTATTACTGCAATTGAAAACGGTTTTGACTATTCATGTACAGGATGTCCGATTATAATTGCAGATGGACTTCGAGGAAAAAGTGGAATTAAAGTTCCTATCAATGGCGAAATTCTCAAAGAAGTCAGCATTGCAAAAGGAATCGTAGAAGCAGACTGCATTATTGCAGTAACACATTTTAAGGCACATGAACTTTCAGGTTTTGGAGGTGCACTTAAGAACTTAGGTATGGGTTGTGCAACAAAAGAGGGAAAGCTGATTCAGCACAGCTCGGTAGCCCCAACAATTAATATTAAAACATGTAAAGGTTGCAAGCTTTGCCTTGAATACTGCCCAGCTGACGCAATTTCTGTTACATTGAAAAAAGCATCAATTGATAAAGATAAATGTATCGGATGCGGCGAATGTTTAATGGTCTGTCCATCCCAGGCAATTATAATTCAATGGGACGAACCCCAAGATCTTTTCCAGAAAAAGATGGTGGAACACGCAAGGGGCGCATTAACAGGAAAAGAAAAAACATCTTTTTTCCTGAATTTCCTTTTGCAGATAAGCCCGGCATGTGATTGTTACCCGAATAATGATGCCCCGATAGTACGGGATATCGGCATCCTCGCGTCCAAAGACCCGGTAGCCATTGACACTGCTTCCTGCGATCTTGTCAACAACGAGGAATCTATTCCTAATACTGTAATTAAAAAACAACTTAAAAAAGGTGAAGATAAGTGGAGAGCCCTGTTCCCGACAATAGACTGGAATATACAGCTTGACCATGCTGAAAAGCTGGGCCTCGGCAAAAGGGCTTATACTATAATAAAGATTTAATATACAATTATTTTTTTATATAATATCAATTCTGAACTATTTTCATACATCCCAGGGAGGCGGAAAGACAGGGGATTTGAACTCTATGAGGAAGGGTTTATCCCAGGCAATATCCTTAGTGAATGCCTTCCGTAGCCCTTCAAGAGTTTTAACCCTTTTTGCTCTTATATCGAAAGCACCTGCAATTTTAACAAAATCCGGATTTTTCAGTTCCATAGAGCCTGATGTCCCATAACGTTCTGCCATAATATCTTCGAGTATGCCAAAACTGTTATTATTCTGGACAAAAAGCACTACAGGGATATTATATTTTTTAATCGTTGCCAGCTCCGCTATTGTCGGAAGCAGACTGCCGTCGCCCGCCAGACACAGACATGGTCTTTGTGGTCTTCCTATTCTTGCTCCAATGCTCGCAGGCAGACAGTAAAAAATAGGAGAAATGCCCCTTGGCATGAGAAAGCTTCTTTGCTGGTACACAGGGAAGAAATATTCCGCCCAGTAAGAGGGATAATTAAGATCGCAAACAGTTGTTGTGTCCTCAGGGATAACCTGTCTGATAAGCTCTATTAAAGGAATCCCCGGCGATGTCTTTTTTATTGCTTCATATTCTTTCTTTTTTGCCCTTTTCATGTCAGGAAGGTTCCATTCAAATTTCATCCCTTTAATGATTTGATAGAGAGCCCTTAATCCCTGTCCTATATCACCAGTAATTTTTAATTTTGCAGGGTAATTTTTGTTGATCCATCGATCGTCAATATCGATATGGATAAGCTCTCTTATTTTTACTCCTCTCCGTTTTGCATCAGCATCACGAAGTCGTGTCCCGATAGCTATAACAATATCGGAAGATGCTATCATGTCCCGTACAAGGCCTTTCTGTATAATATTCCCGAAGGCATACAGACTGTCTTCCCTGACTATACCTTTACCACCTGTACTTGTAAAAAATGGTATGGATGCTTCTGTGCACATTTCATCGAGGAGTATTCTTGCCTCTTGAAACATCAGTGATTTACCACCAATTATAACAGGTCTTTTCTTTCCATGGAGCACTTCTTCAAGCCTGTTTAAATCAAAATCAATCTCCCCTTTTGTTTTTGACTCACTGCCGTTCTCTGACCCATGATCTCCGATTACCGGCCACGAAGATATCTCTTTTTCCAGTAAATCATAAGGCAGAGAAACAACAACGGGACCCTTTCTTCCCGAAGAAGCATTTTTATATGCATTGTCAAGGGTTACAATTATCTCACCCGGATTTGATATGATAAAAGTTTTTTTTGTAAAATGTATGAATATGTTTTCCGGTTCAGCAAGTTCATGAAGCACTCCCTTGCCTGCATCTTTTCTTTTAGTATCGATATATATTATCAAGAGCGGTATATCATCACCATAGGCCTCCATACATCCCGAAACCGTGTTCCCCAGTCCCGGCCCCGGCGTCACAATAATTACCCCGACATTGCCCGATGTTCTTGCATATCCGTCAGCCATAAATACGATATTTGCTTCATGCCTGCCGATAAAAACATTGATATTATGCTTAGTTAGCTCTTCGTTTAGCGGAAGTGTATGAATTCCAGGTAAATGGAAGATATTATCGATATTATTCTTCTTAAGAAACTCTATAACTGCCTGTTTTCCAAGCATTTATCACCTTTTTTGTGAGTTTAACATACTAAACCTTAAAGTTAAATAAAAATTTACTTGACAATAAAACAGATAATTTTGTTTAATACTGTAAACTTCTTGTAAGCTTATACTGTTATTATGAATATTGACGGATCGAGGATAGCTGAAAGGATTAAGATGCTAAGGCAGGCTAAGTCCCTCACACAGGAGGAGCTTGCTACAAGGGCAGGTCTTACCAAAGGATTCATCTCCCAGGTTGAGAGGAATCTTACATCGCTGTCCGTGGAGAGTCTGATAGGCATCCTTGATGCGCTTGATGAAAAACCGTCTGCTTTTTTTGATGGAACGATAGATGAAAAAATTGTCTTTAAATTAAAAGACAGGGTTGAGTTGGAATGGGATTATGTAAAGAATTTTCAGATACTCGTTCCTGCGGCTCAGAACAGAATGATGGACCCTGCGCTGCTTGATCTTGATGTAGGTGAAAAAACACCTGAAGAAGAGCCTCACGAAGGTGAAGAATTTGGTTTTGTACTGTCAGGCAGCATCGAGCTTGTACTTGGCGGAAAACCCTACAAATTAAAGAAAGGCGAATGCTTTTATTTTAAGGCAACAAGGAAACACTATATTGCAAATAGACGAAATAACAGGGCATATGTTCTGTGGGTATCTTCACCACCTAATTTTTAGTGTCCTTGCGGGCAAAAGATATTAGGGAAGGTATAGTAAAAAAAATCTGGAAGGCATTTTTTACAGGATTTTACGGCAATGGATATAGTGTTTTGGACAGTACAGAACACATGGATTTCTTAGGCAAAGAAATCACCCACAAACGCGCTGGGTATTAAAAAGTTTGGGAGGTGGTAGAATGATTATTAAAACACCCACGAAGTTTTTTCTTGTCAGTGGTTCATCTGAAGGATTCTCATTATTAAATGCATTTGACGGCGCTCTTCTGGCCTCAGGCGTTGGAGACACCAACCTGGTTAAAATGAGCAGTATTCTGCCTCCTAACTGCGAAGAGATTAAACCACCCCCCGTTCCATTACCTCAGGGAGCCCTTGTGCCTGTTGCCTATGCCTCTATTAACAGTGATGTTCCGGAAGAAACCATTTCTTCCGCTGTGGCAATTGGCATACCAAAAGATGCGAATCAAGCCGGTCTGATCATGGAATATTCGGCAAGAGCAGAAGAAAATATCGTGCTGGAACAGGTCAAGAAAATGGTCAAAAAGGGCATGGAGATGAGGAACAGGGAAATAAAAGAAGTAATGGCTGTTTCAGCTTCATATAAAGTTGTTACTGTCGGTGCTGTCTTCGCCGGTGTAGTTTTGTGGGATTAGCTATGGATAGAAAAAAAACAAAAATGATCCCAAAAAAGGTTTTCTTGACAAAAGGGGTGGGCGTTCATAAAGACAAACTTTCATCCTTCGAGGTTGCCTTAAGAAACGCAGGCATTGAGAAGTGCAATCTTGTGTATGTATCAAGTATATTCCCGCCTGAGTGCAGGATTATTTCAAAGGCTCCCGGCCTGAAGCTTCTCAATCCCGGTGAAATTACTTATTGCGTAATGTCCCGAAACGAGACATGTGAACCGAACCGTCTTATCTCTGCAGCAATCGGCATTGCAAGGCCAACGGATTACTCCCAGTACGGTTATCTTTCCGAGCACCATGCCTTCGGTGAAAAGGCAATTGTCTCCGGTGAATACGCGGAAGACCTTGCAGCCACAATGCTTGCAACAACACTGGGCATACCCTTTGATCCAAACCAGGCATGGGATGAGCGGAAGCAGTCTTATACAGCAAGCGGCCACATATTCAAAACTAAAAATATCTGCCAGTCTGCTGAAGGGAACAAAGACGGTCTCTGGACCACGGTATTAGCGACAGCAGTTTTTATTATAGATTGAAATGCCGAAACCTCCCTTCAGTTTTTGCGGGTTACCCAACAATGGTAATGATTATGAGCGAGCATCCATCGTCATACTACCGATTCCTTTTGATAAAACAAGCACGTGGCTTAAAGGTACAGACAAAGGCCCTTCAGCGATTATTGAGGCATCCGTATATCTCGAATTATATGATATAGAAACAGACAGCGAAGTTTTCAGGAAGGGAATTTATACTGCCAAACCGATCCGCTCGGCCTCTTCTTCTGCTTTGATAAAAAAATCTGATTCGGCAGTTTCTAAGTACCTTAAAGAGAATAAGCTTGTAGTAACTCTTGGGGGCGAACACTCTGTTTCTATCGGTGTCATCAAATCCCATGCCAGACACTATAAGGATCTGAGCATACTGCATCTTGACGCCCATACCGACTCCCGTGACTCCTATGAGGGGACTCCTTACAATCATGCATGCATTATCGCACGTGTTCGAGAATTTGCAAGGAACATTGTTTCGGTGGGAATACGCAGCATGGATATCTCGGAACGTCCCGGTATTGACAATAAGCGGATGTTTTTTGCACATAATATTTACGATTCTGACAAATGGGTGAGCAATGTGATTTCTTTGCTGACTGATAATGTATATATCACCATTGATCTTGATGTCTTTGACCCTGGTATCATGCCGTCAACAGGGACCCCGGAACCAGGTGGTTTAGGCTGGTATCAGGTTATGAAACTACTTTTTGACGTCTCGAAATCAAAACAGATCGTCGGGTTCGATGTTGTTGAACTCTGCCCGTCAAGCTGTAAAGCTCCTGATTTTCTTGCAGCCAAATTGATTTACACGCTTTTAAGCTATATTTATGTGAACAAACCACATTAGTCATAATAGATACCGGTTCAAATTCAAAAATTATGTTATGTCCCTGGGTCATCCCCTTTAAAAGAGCAAATCAGCACAGTGGAACAGGGAGCGACACAGCATACGGTTGCATTTAAAAAACCTGGGAAATTCCAGCAATGTTCATGTCCGATTTAATGCCTTGGAAGTTGATATTAAAGTAAAAATAATATAAAAATAAAGCACATGAAATTTACTACTCAGGAGAGTATTAATGAATAATACAAAAAATCATGGAAGAATACTGATAATCGGCGCCGGAGGTGTCGGAACCGTTGCAGTTCACAAATGCGCACAGATTCCTGAAATATTCAAAGAAATATTGCTTGCAAGTAGAACACTCTCAAAGTGCGAAGCTATAAGAGACGATATCAAAAAAAGATACGGTAGAGACATTCGGACAGCACAGGTAGATGCCGACAATGTACCGGACCTTGTAGCACTTATACATAGATTTCAACCTGACATTGTTCTTAACCTTGCCCTTCCCTATCAAGATCTTCATATTATGGACGCCTGCCTGGAAACAGGGGTAAGGTATATAGACACGGCCAATTATGAACCACAGGATGAAGCTCATTTTGAATACAGTTGGCAATGGGCATACCGGGAAGAGTTTAAGAAGAGAGGCATAATGGCCGTTCTTGGGTCTGGATTCGACCCGGGAGTAACTAACGTTTTTGCTGCCTATGCTCAAAAACATCTCTTCGACGAGATCAACTATCTTGATATACTCGACTGTAATGCCGGAACCCACGGCCATGTCTTTGCCACAAACTTCAATCCTGAGATTAATATTCGGGAAGTGACACAGACAGTGCGACACTGGGAAAAGGAGAAATGGATTGAGACGCCTGCCGTTATCGAGGAAGGTTGCATACATTTCAGTTTTGATTACCCGATAGTAGGATCAAAGGAAAGCTACCTTCTATATCACGAAGAACTTGAATCGCTGGTTTTGAATGTTAAAGGATTGAAACGTGCCAGGTTCTGGATGACCTTTTCAGATAACTACCTGAACCATTTAAGGGTTCTTAAGAACATAGGACTGACGCGCATAGATGAAGTTGAGTACGAGGGGCAAAAAATTGTTCCAATAAAATTTCTCAAAGTCCTGCTTCCTGAACCTGCTTCCCTTGGAACAAAATACACAGGAAAAACTGTCATAGGAAATATCATGACAGGTATAAAAAACGGGGAGACTGTTACAAGATATATCTATAACATCTGTGACCATGAAGAGGCATTTAAGGAGACAGGGACACAAGCAATTGCTTATACGACAGGCGTTCCTGCAATGATCGGGGCAATGATGATGCTCAAAGGAATATGGCAAGGGGTTGGAGTATACAATATTGAGCAGCTCGATCCTGACCCGTTCATGGAAGCATTAAATAAATATGGTCTTCCCTGGCAGGTGGTTGAACACGCTGTGCTTCCCGACAAGGTGTGAAACTTATTCTATGGCTGTTAATATGAATATTCAAGAAATAATACTGGTAATCATAGCAAAAGACAAATCCGCTGCAAGCCTGTATAACGCTTTATCCGATGATATGAGAAAGAAAGTGCTTGAAATGCTGAGCGCTGACGGAATCAGGTCTCTGACACATCTGATTAAGGACTCCAAGAAAAGAATTTTTACAGAAACAGAAAAAAGATTTCTTGAAATTGCGGCAGGTGCAATAGCAACACCTGTTTATCTCATAGATGAAACCCTCGTGGAAGAAAACATGCGAATATTGAGATATGTAAAGGACCGCACAGGTTGCAAGATATTTCATGCCCTTAAATCATATGCAACCTTCGCTACTTTTCCCATGATGAGCAGATACATGGACGGAACATGCGCCAGTGGTCTTAATGAAGCAAGGCTCGGTTACGAAGAATTCAGGAAAGAGGTACATACCTTCGGAGCAGCATACAAGGAACGAGAGATCAAGCAGGTACTCAAGTATTCCCACTGCATAATATTCAATTCATTTTATCAACTTGAAAAGTATGGAGAATTAGCCCAAAAAAGAAACGTGGAAATAGGCCTGCGGGTTAATCCGGGATATGCTGAGATCACAAATGATATGTATAATCCCTGTGCGCCTTTTTCAAGACTGGGAATAGTCCATGATACATTCAGTAAAGAATTCCTGAAGTATTCAAACATGGTAAGGGGGCTTCACTTCCATGCCTTGTGCGAGCAAAATTCAGACGTGCTGGAAAGAGTGCTGAAATCTTTTGAAAAACTTTATGGAACATACATCAAGGGATTGAAATGGATTAATTTCGGAGGCGGCCATCATATAACCCGTGATGATTACAACCTGGAGCGTCTCATCAAGCTCATAAATACCTTCAAGAAAAAATACGGAGTGCAGGTATATCTCGAACCAGGGGAAGCCAGTGTTTTAAATACAGGGGTCTTGGTCTCCTCTGTCCTGGATATTGTAAAAAACGGAGTGGAAATAGCTATAATAGACGCATCGGCAGAGGCTCATATGCCTGATGTGTTGCTAATGCCGTACAGGCCGCACATAATAAAATCGGCACTGCCAAATGAAAAGAAATATACATACAGAATCGCGGGGCCAAGTTGCCTTGCCGGGGATGTTATGGGCGATTATTCTTTTGATAAGCCCTTAAAAAGAGGAGATAAGCTTATTTTTACCGACATGGCGCTTTATAGCATTGTAAAAAACACTACTTTTAACGGCATTAATCTTCCGGATATTGCAGTAACAAGGGACAGAGGGAAGATAGAGGTGTTGAAAAAGTTTGGATATAAAGACTATCGCATCAGACAATCATGATGGAATTAAATTTTTTGAAAAAGTGTCTCATTTTCATTGACATGTTCCAGAGTGTGTCGAAAATCGTTTGTTAGCATAGATATGAAACAAAAAATAACTAAAAATGAACAAAAAAGATTAAGCTTTTTTCTTATTTTTCTGCTTGAATAATAAAGTCTTATACTTATAATATGATATTTAATATCAGATTATTATCATAATAAATTAATATTAATTTATACGATAAATATTCCAATAAAATATATATTGTGCTACTTATTATTACAATGTAAAAGGTCTACAAAAGGGGTTTTTGTGGTGAGAAAACTTTGACTTGGATTCTCATGCACCCAAATTGGAGGGTATAAGGATCGGGAACTTGGGACAATGCATGAAAATGTAGATATAGTAGTTACGGAACCTGCCCACATACAACAACATGTTTTATTTGAACTTGTATGCAAGTTGTCAGTTACAACTACATTGGAGCAGGTAAGCTCATTGTCTGTTGATGCGGCTATGATGGCAGCCGATATGGATTGTGGCGCAATTTTCAATATTGACGATAACAATTGTCTTAAATTATCTTATTGTTCCGGAATATCAAATGAAATGATTAAAAAAATAAGGTCTTTCCAGCCTGATTCAACGTTATGGCGTTCTATCATGAAAGGAAGGCCGTTATTCATTTCATTATCAAAACATAAAAATTTTTACCTGAAAGAAGAATGTGAAAAGGAAAAAATAAATACATTGTCAATGATTCCAATACGGACTAATCGTAATGGTGTTTTGGGATGTTTATGTGTTGCTTCCCACACAAAAGACATGATCCCTTATCATAGCAGGAATACTTTAAAAATCATTGCGGCTCATATGGGCAATAAAATAGTAATGAGCTTCAAAATGCAGCAAGAAACTGACCGGCAACTTAAGGCATTAACATCACTTAGAAGAATATCAAATATAATCAATAAATCAGAAGACCTGGATGATGTTTTTCGTAATGCGCTTAACGAGATAACAAAATTGAAGTTTTATAAACCGAACTATGTGGCTAATATATTCTTGCTTGATAAAGATTCCGATGATCTTGTTTTGACTGATTATCGTGGTGCAAATATAAAAAGGGGTTGCAGTGATAAGCCTGTAAAAATAGGCGAATGTCTATGCGGTCTTGCTGCCGGCCTTGGTCGTATAATCATCTCAAATAATAGCGAGGACGATGAACGACATACTAAGAAAGCGCAATACAAATTTTCACATAAGGATATTTGTATACCACTAATATCTAAAGATAAGACTTTGGGGGTTATGAACATTACTATACCTTCAAGCCAGAAATTAGATAAATCAGATTACAGGATTTTAATCTCCATCTGTAAACAAATGAGTGCTGCCATTTATAACACACAGCTTAATAAGGATATTGAGCGCTATAGAGAAAAAATAAAAGGTATGAGCATACAATTGAAAGAGGCAAAAGAAACGGAGAGAAATAAGCTTGCCCGTGAATTGCATGACCAAATCGGCTCAAATCTTACGGCTCTTGGCATCAATCTTAATATGTTAAAGAATCAACATGGTCTTTCCGGGGATCAAAATGTTGAACGTCGCATAGATGAAACCATCGATTTAGTAAAACAAACCAGCCAACTTATTCGGGAGATAGTTAGCACTTTAAGAACATCGTCCGACAACTCCAGTCTTCTTGAAATGGTCAAACAATACATAGAGAGATTTACTGCATGGACAAATATACCGGTAGAAATAATATTTGATGATGATCTGCCACGTATACCTCCGTCTGAGGAACTTGAACTATTCCGCATCGTTCAGGAGGCATTATCAAATATAGCCAAATATTCTAAAGCAACGCTTGCAAAGGTTGAAATAACTAAAGATAAAGATAAAATACGAATCTCTGTTGCTGATAATGGAGTAGGCTTTGACCCTTTATTGCTTACAGATAAAGCAAAACAAGGGCATTTTGGCATTTCCGGTATGATTGAAAGGGCAAAGATTATGAATGGATTATGTAGCATTGCATCCAATCCTGGAAAAGGAACAAATATTATTGTAGAGATACGATGACAATGAAAGAAATAAATGTATTTATTGCGGATGATCATGCAATCGTAAGAGACGGCCTTAAGCTTTTGCTGGAGGCACAGCCTGACATTAAGGTAGTCGGTATGTCATCGAACGGACGTGATGCAATACGCCAGATAAAAAAGATACAGCCTCATATTGCTCTACTCGATATTACAATGCCGGAGCTTAATGGAATAGAAGCGACACAAAACATCACCGAAACCTGTCATAATACACATGTTATAATACTGTCAATGCATACCGGTCTTGATAAACTTTTCCGAGCGGTTAAAGCCGGCGCAAAAGGTTATGTATTGAAAGAATCTGCTGGTCAGGATGTTATAGAGGCTATCCGCATTGTTCATGAAGGGGGACGTTTTTTTAGTGACGCAATATCAGATCAGATCATCGATAGTTATGTTTCGCAACAGGATAATAACGACGAAGATAAAAATTCACTGTCCGTTCTAAGTCAACGTGAATGGGAGGTTTTGCAGCTTATTGTTGAGGGTAAGTCAAGTATTGAAATCGGGGAGGCTCTACATCTTTCTCCAAAAACAATAAACACATATAGATATCGAATGATGGAAAAACTGGAGATATTTGATATACCAGGCCTAGTTAAATTCGCTATACAGAACGGGTTAGCCCCTCTTAATGAAGTAAAATCTTAAAATTTGGAAATCCTACAAAAAATGTATAATAAATCCTACATACATATTATTATAATTATGCAATACTTTGTAGTCCGTTAAACAATGTATTACGTGGAGAAAAAAATTATTGTTTTGAAGAACAGTTCAAGAAGCTGTAACGGCGGTAGCCTATCAAACCAAATAAATATGGATTAAAATGGACATCAAAGTCTACCTTATAGATGACTGTACAATCATTCGTGATGGCATGAAGATCCTTTTGGAAAGCAAAGAAGGTTTAATTGTGGTAGGCAATTCTACACACGGGAATGATATATTGCAGCAATTGGCAGAACATTGTCCTGATGTTGTTATTTTAAATATCAGTGGACAGTTCAGAAGCGGGATAGAAACCATTAGGGCGATTCGAAAGAATTGTCCTACGATTCAAATCATCATTATAGCTATGCAAACAACCAATGAAGAGGTCATAAGTTTATTGCGTGTCGGTGTCGCTGGCTGCATATTGGCTGAATATGTCAGCAGGGATGTTATGAACGCAATATGTGCTGTCAACAGCGGGCATAGATATCTGTCAAAAAGGATATCCGAAAAGCTTGTGGAAGATTATATTAATAAGGCAAACTCCATGACACAAAATAGCCCGCTCTTTGATCTCAGCATACGTGAAAAAGAAGTGCTGCAACTCGTAGTAGAAGGAAAAACAAGCGCAGATATTGCCGCTATTTTGTGTATATCTATAAGAACTGTTAACACATATCGTTATCGAATAATGGAAAAGCTGAATATTAATGATCTACCCGGACTTGTAAGATTTGCTATTCAAAACGGTTTGACACCCCCGTAAATAACATTTAGAGCATGAAGAAGGAATTTTGGAGATTGTTTTTTACAAGGTAGCTTGATGCAACAACGCTGAATCATCGTTTTAATTTCTATTGAAAATTCTCGTTATCTTGATGCAAAAAACTTTTTGTTTTTAACTTTAACACCCTGCCCGTATGCCGCAGGTTAGTCCATATAATAAGGATCTATTATGAAAATACTGGTGACTGGTGGAGCAGGATATATAGGAAGCCATGTTGTAAAAGCATTAGGACAGGCAGGTCATGATATTGTCGTGTTTGATAACCTCTCTACTGGCCATGAGTGGGCAATACTTTATGGAAGGCTGGTAAAAGATGATCTCGATAACCGCTTAGCAATAGATGGTGTTTTGAATTCATTCCGACCGGATGCAGTTATACACTTTGCAGCATCAATTCAGGTCGAAGAATCTGTCAGGGAACCTCTTAAATATTATCGCAACAACGTGATAAACACTTTGAATCTTCTCGATTCGATGGCAGCCAACAACATAAAGTATCTCATATATTCCTCTACAGCCGCAGTTTATGGAATACCGGAAAAAATACCTGTGAATGAAGACGCTCCATTAGACCCTATTAATCCATACGGAGCCTCAAAACTTATTGTAGAAAGGATTTTGAAAGACTTCTCATTAGCAGGAGACTTCAAATATATTGCTCTCCGTTACTTCAATGTTGCCGGGGCAGATCAGGATGGCACAATAGGCCAGGTCTATAAAGAAGCAACCCATCTGATTACCCGTGCACTCAAAACAGCAAAAGGCGAATTTCAGAAACTCTTTATTTACGGAACAGACTATCCCACACCTGACGGCACATGTATACGAGACTATATCCATGTTAATGATCTTGCTGATGCACATATCCGCGCCTTAAGTTATCTAATGGATACTGGCAGGACAGGGCAAATGAACTGCGGTTACGGTCACGGATTTTCCGTAAATGATGTTGTGGGTATCGCAAAGAAAATTACAGGTATTGATTTTCCTGTGGAAAATTCACCTAGACGGGCCGGCGATCCCCCTGCACTCGTGGCTGATAGCTCCCGCCTCCGCAGCACGACGGGCTGGGCACCAAGACACGATGATCTTGAATTCATTATCAAAACAGCCTGGGATTGGGAAAGGAAACAGTAGCATCTGACAAGTTTAATTAGGCAATTTTTCTGAGCCTTGAGTTCAACTGAAAATATCATCCCGGACTGTTTGAACATATACACGTAAATGGTCCGGGATATTGTTATTTACTAAACGTTAAAAACTGCTTTTATTTATTTAAAATCAATATATATAAGGGTCCAATATGAAAAAAGCACTAATAACAGGAATTACCGGACAGGATGGATCATATCTGGCAGAATTTCTTCTTTCCAAGGGTTATGAAGTTCATGGTATTATAAGGAGAGCAAGCACTTTCAATACCGGCAGGATAGATCATATTTATGCTGACCCCCATCAGCCAGGTGCACGACTCTTCCTTCATTACGGCGATCTTTCCGACGGTGGTCAACTCGGCCATATTATCTACAACATTCAGCCCGATGAAGTGTATCATCTTGCAGCTCAGAGTCACGTGCGCGTAAGTTTTGATATGCCAGAATATACAGGAGATTCGACTGCGCTGGGGACAACAAGACTCCTTGAAGCCATCCGCAGAAGTGGCATCACTACGAAATACTATCAGGCATCCTCATCAGAGTTATTCGGCGGCACACCTCCTCCGCAAAATGAAAAAAGTCCATTCTATCCGAGAAGCCCTTATGCAGCCGCAAAAATATATTCATACTGGATGACCATAAATTACCGAGAGGGATATAATCTCTTTGCCTGTAACGGTATTCTTTTCAATCACGAGTCACCACGAAGAGGCGAAACCTTTGTAACTCGCAAGATTACAAGAGCTGTAGCAAATATACTTACCGGCAATCAGAAGACACTTTATCTCGGGAACATGAATTCAAAACGGGATTGGGGATTTGCCCCTGAATACGTTGAAATGATGTGGCTTATGCTCCAGCAGGAAAAACCTGATGATTATGTTGTAGGCACAGGAAAAAGTTACTCTGTAAGAGAGTTTGTTGATAAAGCCTTTTCTTATATGGGTATTATTCTTGACTGGAAAGGAGAAGGCCAGGATGAGGTTGGAATTGTAGCATCATCCACATGGGAACATGTAACCCCTGGAACTATTCTTGTCCGCGTTGATCCACGTTACTTCAGACCTACAGAAGTAGAGGCCTTGCAGGCAGATATATCAAAGGCAAAAGAAAAGCTTGGTTGGGAGCCCAGAGTTACCTTTGATGAACTTGTAAAAATCATGATAGACTGCGACGTACAAATGGTAGGACTAACTTCTGCACGTGAAGGTCTTGAAGCATCAAAGCGTAAGGGTTTTGGTTATACAAACCATAACTTTTCTGTATATGAGCAGATACGGGAACATTAAGTAAACGATAGACGATAGGCGAGGGAAGATCGCCTGCCAACACAGGCTATGACGATGGACAAAAAAGTTACAAGTAGAATAAACAGTGTAAGAGATTTGGATGTATATAAAAAGGCATTTGATACTGCAATGCTAATATTTGAAATATCAAAAAGTTTCCCTAAGGATGAGACATATTCCTTAACAGACCAGATTCGAAGATCATCAAGATCAGTCTGTTCAAATTTATCAGAAGGATGGCGCAAAAGACGTTACAAAGCTGTTTTTCTGAATAAACTGACCGATGCATCTCAAGAAGCATCAGAGACACAGACATGGCTGGAATTTGCTTGCAAATGCAACTATATAAATGGGGAATTGTTCGGAAAGCTCGACGAAGCCTATGAACATATTTTTGCTATGCTTAACGTGATGGAGAAAAAAGTTGACAATTTTTGCAAATAATAAATTTGTAATGCCCATAGAATTATCTCGTCCATCTTCCATCGTCCATCTTCCATCAAAATAGGAGATTCAACACTGTTTAATAAAAAAATCACGATAACCGGTGGCAAAGGTTTCTTAGGAACCCACCTGATTCATCAAATGAAGGAGAAGGGCTACAAAAACATTATTGTGGCTGATCTGCCCGAATACAATCTGGTTGACATCAACGATGTGCGCCGTCTGTATATTGAAACAAATCCTGATATTGTCATTCATCTTGCAGCAAAAGTAGGAGGCATAGGATTTAATCAAGAAAATCCGGCATCGCTTTTCTATGAAAACGCCATGATGGGAATACAGCTTCTCCACGAAGGATATCTCCATAAAATTGATAAATTTGTTGCACTTGGAACCATATGTGCCTATCCAAAATTCACTCCTGTACCATTTAAAGAAGATGATATATGGAACGGTTATCCCGAAGAGACAAACGCCCCTTATGGCCTTGCCAAAAAAATGATGCTTGTCCAGTCTCAGGCATACAGGCAGCAGTATGGTTTCAACTCAATATTCCTGCTTCCGGTCAACCTTTACGGCCCCGGTGACAACTTTACCTTTAAATCATCTCATGTGATTCCGGCACTTATCCGCAAGTTTTACCTTGCCAACCTCCTTTCTGCTGGTTCTTATGACTCAATCAGGAAAGATTTTATCTGGAACGGAGACGGTCCGGTTGATATTGATGGCCATATCTATGAAATCAAAAAAGACTCTTCGCCAGATGTAATTATTACTGTACTCAAGCACTATGGTATTTCCGTTCCAGCCGCCTCAAACAATTCACTATCCACTATTCACTATCCACTATTCACTATTGTTGATATCTGGGGTACCGGCAACGCAACCAGGGAGTTTTTCTATGTTGAAGATGCCGCTGAAGCAATCATACTGGCAACAGAAAAATACAACAGCAGCGCACCCTGCAACATAGGTGCAGGCTTTGAAATTTCCATCAGAAGCCTTGTTGATCTCATTGTTGAACTTATGGATTTCAGAGGTCAGGTTCTCTGGAATACTTCAAAACCTGATGGTCAACCAAGAAGGATACTTGATACCACGAGAGCATTCAACGAATTCAACTTCAGAACAAAAACAAGCTTCGGAGAAGGCTTGAGAAAAACCATAGAATGGTATACCTCATCAAGCAGTCAGGCCGGAGCTAAAGAATAAACAATGATCTTTAGTCGTTACATTTCTTTATGGGGGTAAGTAATGGAGAAAGATAATCTGGAAATACTTTTGGAAGATATCAAAGAAAAGTTTGAGCTGGTGCTTGAGGGTAATGCAGGTCTACATCACGAGATAAAACAAATGCGAGCAGAGATGAACGACAAGTTTGAGTTTGTAGATTTTAAAATAGACACCCTAAATAAAAAAATTGATGGAGTACATAACGAACTTGATGTAAAGATTGATGGTGTATATAACAAGCTCGATGTAAAGATTGATGGAGTGCACGATAAACTTGATAAAAAAATAGACGGAGTACATGATAAACTTGATGCTAAAATAGATGGACTGGAAATATCTCTCAAAAAAGAAATTAACAGAGTAGAAAAAAAGATTGATGGAGTAGCTGCTGATCTTACTGCCCATCGTGCTGATACCGAAAGTCATAGCACTATTTATAAAGTAAAAGAGTAATTTACATCAGACTAAGACTTAAGGTAAATTAGGTGCTGCCGATAATATTTCAAACAGATATAGGAACATGTAGTTATTTTTCTAACATGGATTTGCTTGCTACACTCATTCATTTCAACACCCTGGACCTGCGAGACAAATCGCTGTGGCGGTAGCCTATCACAAAATCAACAAATTTTATGAAATTAATCACCTTGTCACAGGGAACAAACATTAAACATTCAACATTAAACATTCAACATTGCTTTTAATATGGGGGTTTTATGACAGCCAAAAGTAAATCAGGTTATGTTAAAGGTAAGTTGTACTCCATCCATATTGCATCTCTCAATTCCGATCCTGATCAGCCGCGAAAATATGTGGATGCTCAGGCCCTTGATGAACTTACCGCTTCCGTCAAGCAATATGGCGTGCTGGAACCCGTCCTGTTCCGCCAGGACAGTAATCAAAGCCTTTATCTTGTTGCCGGTGAACGCCGCTGTCTTGCCGCTCAGAAAGCTGGTATCACCGAACTGCCTGCAATTTTTGTTGAGGGCAACTATGCAGAGATCGCGCTCGTGGAAAACCTCCTCAGGCAGGATTTAACTCCTATTGAAGAATCAGAGGCCATGGACCGAATAATGAAGGAGCACTCATATAAGCAGGAAGATCTTTCAAATATGCTTGGTAAGGCCGTTTCCACCATATCCGAGACATTATCTCTCAACCGCCTCCCTCAGCAGATCAGAGATGAATGCCGTAATAACCCCTCTGTTCCAAAGAGGGTCCTTGTGGAAATTGCCCGAAGCAAACAGGAAAGTTCCATGATAAGCCAGTATCAGAAATATTGCCGCAAAAACCTCTCCCCTGAAGAACTCAAAGAGGAAAGGCAAAAGCAAAAGAAGCCTGAGGCGCAAATAATGCTTGAGGCACTGCAAAATATTACAATAAAAATAAACAAACTTAGTCTCAACAAATGGAGTGAGCCTGACAGACAGGAGCTTCAGACCATAACAAACGCGATCAAGGATGCAGTGGAAATAAAGCTCAAAGAGACCACCGCTACGGTAGGCCTGTAAATACTGTTGATATTACGCTAAGTTAACTATCAATTTCGCCGCGACGAAGTTTTGATATAAATGAAATATTGAGTAAATCGCCTTATTAATAGTTGTTATTCAACATTAAACATTAAAAATTAAAAATTGCATTGAAAAGGAGTTTTTATGGATCTACTGGAGAAAATTAATACCAAACAAGCTCGTATAGGCGTTATCGGCCTCGGTTACGTTGGCCTGCCTCTTGTGATTGAATTCTGTAAGGCAGGGTTCCCTGTCACAGGATTCGATGTGGATACTGAAAAAGTAAGGATGCTCCGGGAAGGAAAAGGATATATCAAGCATATTGATGTTTCTCCCCTTTTCGATAAATCTCTTAATAATTCAACATCAAACATTCAACATTCAAAATTTTTTGAAGCAACAAATGATTTCTCGTTGCTTCAAAAAATGGATTGTATTCTTATCTGTGTTCCTACCCCTCTTAACAAAAACCGTGAACCTGATATGAGCTTTGTATTCAACACAACCAGGGCCATTGCCGGATATCTTCAAAAAGGACAGCGCATCATCCTTGAATCAACTACTTACCCCGGTACAACAGATGACGATATGAAGGATATACTTGAAAAGGCCGGTCTCAAAGCAGGAACAGATTTTCACCTTGCATTCTCTCCGGAAAGAGAAGACCCAAATAACAAAGATTTCTGCCTTCGCACTGTCCCAAAAGTGGTAGGTGGCTATACAGAAAAATGTCTTGAAGTGGCAAAAGCTCTTTATGACACCATTATATTAAAGACAGTGCCTGTCTCCTCGACCCGTGCTGCAGAGGCGACAAAACTCCTTGAAAATATATATCGGTCTGTCAATATTGCACTTGTCAACGAACTGAAAATGCTCTTTGATAAAATGGATATTGATATATGGGAAGTCATTGATGCAGCAAAAACCAAGCCTTTTGGTTTCCAGGCATTTTACCCCGGGCCGGGACTCGGCGGCCATTGTATACCCATTGACCCCTTTTATCTTACATGGAAAGCGCGGCAATATGATTTCGCGACCCGTTTCATAGAACTTGCCGGAGAGATAAATACAGCCATGCCGGATTATGTAGTCTCCAAAGTAACAAAAGTACTCAATAATATTGGGAAACCCGTAAAAGGTTCAAAAGTTCTTCTTCTCGGTCTTGCCTACAAAGGCAATGTGGATGATGACAGAGAGTCACCTTCATATCATCTTATAGAGAAATTAGAAGAGCTTGGAGCAAAAGTAGATTTTAATGATCCATATGTGCCTGTTATCAAACATGTCAGGGAATTTCCTCAGTTTGCCAATAGAAAATCAGTTCCTATCAGCGATGATTATGACCTTATTCTTATAGCCACACCCCATGACGAGTACCGTGTAATTGATTTCAAGTCATTTGGAATACCGGTAGTGGATACACGCAACATTGTAAAATCAAAAAACAGCTGCATTTTTCACGCATAATTACATGAGAAACGCTGTTTTTTATATATCAAAAGGACTCTTCATGCAGGGATTTGTAAAATGAAATCACCGAGGAAGCACAGGAGAGCATTAGATAAATTAGAGGGGTGTCCGGTTTGATAGGAGCAACTCCAAATCAATGTTTAATTGTTAATGCTTAATGATGAATAAACCGATGAATATTATTCATGGTTCCCAATACCATATTAAACATTCTACAGCAATAAGTGTATTCTACCTTAAGCCAATAAATACAAAGGCTTAATCCGATCTCAAACTATTAAATCATCATGGATAATACTTTTTGCAACCGGAACAATTTAAAATCTTGAGATTAAAAAATTAAGAAAGGAAGAATTTTAGATGAAGTTTACTAACTTAATGGTAACAGGTGGTTGTGGTTTTATCGGCAGCAATTTTATTCGTTATCTCGTTGAAGAAATTGATTTTAAAGGTAGAATCATCAATGTAGATAGTCTGACCTATGCAGGAAATCCTTTGAGCCTTCGAGATATTGAACAAATGCATCCGAATCGTTATCTATTTGAAAAAGCAGATATATGTGATTCAGAAAAGATACAAGATATATTTAATCGTTATAACGTAGATGCTGTTTGCCATTTTGCCGCTGAATCACACGTTGACCGATCCATCAAACGGCCGGACAACTTCATATTTACCAACATCGTAGGGACTTTTAACCTTCTGGAGTGCGCCAGAGCAGCAAGCAGTGATTTTATCCACTTCCATCATATCAGTACAGATGAGGTTTACGGCAGTCTTGGCCCAACCGGATTTTTCACAGAAGAAACCCCATACAGACCAAACAGCCCTTATTCCGCATCCAAGGCATCATCAGATCATCTGGTACGTGCTTACCATGAGACATATGGTCTTCCTACAACCATTTCAAACTGCTCGAATAATTATGGACCTTACCAGTTTCCGGAAAAACTGATTCCTTTGAGTATAATGAATGCCCTTGAGGCAAGGCCTCTGCCTATATATGGCGATGGGAAAAATGTTCGGGACTGGCTTTATGTGCGGGATCATTGCGATGCCATATGGAAGATCATAAATTCTGGGAATTATGGTGAAACATACAATATTGGTGGTAATTCGGAAATAGAAAATATTGTCATTGTGGAGATGATTTGCAACATTTTGGATGAAGTAATTCCACCTTCTAACAAACAGCCCAGAAAGAATCTGATTACTTTCGTCAAGGATCGCCCAGGCCATGACAGACGGTACGCCATAGATTTCTCCAAAATGCGTGAAACATTCACTTGGAAACCGCAGGAATCTTTTGCTACAGGACTTAGAAAAACAATCACTTGGTACTTGGAAAACCAAACTTGGATAAATGATGTAAGAAGCGGAGCATACCAGGCTTGGATAAAAGAACAATACATGTCATGAGTTCAGATTGAAACTCACATAAGCCACGAAAATAAATAAGGAAGATTGAATCGAGGAAGATATGAAGGGAATAATTCTCGCAGGTGGTTCCGGAACCAGATTACATCCCATCACAAAGGTAGTAAGCAAGCAGCTTCTGCCGATATATGACAAGCCGATGATCTATTATCCTTTATCCGTCCTTATGCTTGCAGGCATCAGGGAAATCCTGATCATATCAACACCAACGGACTTACCAATCTACGAAAAATTACTGGACAACGGCGTTCAGTGGGGTATCCGATTTACCTATGCAGAGCAACCAAAACCCGAAGGACTAGCCCAGGCCTTCATTATCGGGCATAATTTCATCAAGAATGATCGCTGTTGCTTGATACTTGGCGATAACATCTTTTACGGTCAAGGTCTGGTGGAAATTTTGAAAAGAGTTATGGCCGCTGAATCTGGCGCTACAGTCTTTGCTTATTGGGTAAAAGATCCAGAACGTTACGGCGTTGTTAGTTTCACGAAAGATAGAAAGGCGGACTGCTTGGAGGAAAAGCCCAAGGTCCCGAAATCCAATTGGGCTGTGACAGGCCTCTATTTTTATGACAACCGGGTGGTGGACATTGCCGCCAATTTGAAGCCATCGACACGCGGTGAACTTGAAATTACTGATGTAAACCGTACATATCTTGGATGGAACGAATTGAATGTCGAGACCCTGGGAAGGGGCATTGCATGGCTAGATACGGGAACCCACGAATCATTGATCCAGGCATCAACCTTTATAGAGGCCATCGAAAACAGGCAGGGGCTTAAAGTTGCTTGTCTTGAAGAAGTAGCTTATCGAATGGGGTATATTGATGCCGAGCAGGTTTGGAAATTGGTGCAGCCAATGGCCAATAACGGATACGGTCAATACCTCATAAACTTGATTAAAATAAATAAGGGCTAACATGAGTATTGGTGTTGAAATAATCAAGAGGCAATGGTATGAAAACGCGAACTCTTAACATATCAATTACACTAGTGGTTTTTTTGTTTGTTTTCACTATTTTTCTGCAAGGGTTTGTCTATAACGCACACACAATACCAGCCACAATTCAGTGAAAACCCGAAGGTGGAATCGAAATAACAGAATTCAAGAATAAGGGTCTGAAAATGGCTGGAACACAGATAGGCTCTTTGAACTATGCCTACATGCCTGTTCCGGTCCCAAAACTGAAGCCCGGAGAACTGAATGTATGCTTGTTTTCGTGGACACCAAAGTTGATGTACAATTTGGAGGGATTCTGAAAACCATAGACCGATCGAAGGGAATCAAATCAATGAAGCAAAGAAAGAAGATAACAGTCATACTTGGTACAAGACCTGAAGCTATTAAATTAGCGCCAGTTATTCTAGCTCTGAAAGAACATCCTGAACTGGATACCAGGGTGTGTGTTACCGCTCAGCACCGCGAGATGCTCGATCAAGTCCTGGAGGTATTTGGAATAGTCCCAGATACCGACCTGAATCTTATGAAAGAGCGTCAGACGCTTGGTGACTTTACAGCCCGGGCTATAAGAACCCTCACTGACTATTTGGAAGATGACAAAGCGGATATGGTTCTTGTTCAGGGGGACACAACGACCGTGTTTTGCGGGACCCTTGCTTCATTTTATAATAGGATTCCGGTAGGGCACGTTGAGGCAGGGCTTCGAACACATAATCTGTATTCTCCGTGGCCTGAAGAAGCAAATCGCGTCCTCACTTCACATCTTGCCGCTCTCCATTTTGCCCCGACCGAAGCAAGTCGTCAAAACCTCATCAGTGAAGGCATTTCTCAAGAAATTGTTTTTGTAACTGGTAACACAGTCATTGATGCCCTCCTTATGGCAGCAGAGAGGGTGAAGATCTTTCCTCCGCATATTCCAGGCATCGATCCAGGAATGATGGTAGAATCGAATAAAACCCCACTCGTTCTTATCACCGGGCACCGCCGCGAAAACTTCGGAGTAGCTTTTGAAGCAATCTGCTTAGCCATCATAGAATTGGCTCTTCGCTTTCCGGAAGTAAACTTCGTCTACCCAGTCCATCTAAACCCAAATGTGCGTGAGCCTGTTAATCGAATCCTTAGATCTGCCAAACACAAGAATATTCACCTTATTGAGCCATTACCCTATTTACCTTTTGTCGCTATGATGCTTCGAGCGACCTTAATCCTCACCGATTCAGGAGGTATACAAGAAGAGGCTCCATCGCTGGGTAAACCGGTCCTTGTCATGCGAGAGACCACGGAACGTCCTGAAGCAGTTGATACTGGCAGTGTGAAATTGGTAGGCACTGACAGGGGAAAGATCATCAGCGAGGTTTCGCTCTTACTTAATGACGAGACGGCCTACCGTCGCATGAGTATGGCACGTAATCCTTACGGTGATGGGCAAGCTGCCAATAGGATTGCAGATATTTTAAGCACACCATCCGATATATCAAGTTGGTGAAGGGCAATAAGTGTCAGTGAGGGTGAGGAAGTGGGAATTGCAGCCCATTATTCACAGTTGTTTCTCTTCCATTATGCAAGTCTTTTAAAATTATCTGGTTGCCTTTGTCTCAAAGAGAATTTCAGTTCATCAAAATAGAAAGTTAAAAAAATGAAAACTCATTCGGAAATATTCCCGACAATGTATCGTTTTCTAAAGAGCGCTTTTGTCAGGGAAGGTCAATTCAAAGCTTCCTCTCAAATTATTGACTGGCTTGTAGAACAAAATGAAAGAGTAAGAGTATCCATAGAGAAAATACGATTTGATCAATTGGATCAGTGGAGTATCAATTTGCAAAAAGGAAATATACAACACAAAACCGGCAAATTTTTTGCCATAGACGGAATTCGCATAAAGACAAATTGGGGTATGGTACCCGAATGGGATCAGCCAATTATCAATCAACCTGAAATTGGCTATCTTGGTATTATTACTAAAGAATTTGACGGAGTATTGCATTTCCTTATGCAGGCTAAAATTGAACCGGGGAACGTAAACCATGTCCAACTATCACCATCGTTGCAGGCTACAAGAAGTAATTATACTCAGGTCCATACAGGAAAAAAACCTTTGTATCTTGAATATTTTCAACACGCAAAACCATGGGAAATTCTACTTGATCAGATACAATCAGAACAGGGGGCCCGCTTCCTGAAAAAGAGAAACAGAAATATTATTATTAGTGTAGGTGAAGATATACCTGTTTATGATAATTTCGTATGGCTTACCCTTGCGCAAATCAAGGAACTGATGCAATATGATAACTTGGTGAATATGGATACCCGTACAGTCATATCGGGTATCCCCTTTGGTTCTTTTGATGAAGAGGTTGTTGACTTTTATAGCTTTTTGGGGAGTGATCGAAGCACAAATTCCTTTGGAAGACTCTTTTTAAAATCGGCACTGACTGCAAACGGGGCTTTGCATAATATTGACGAGATTATTTCTTTCTTGACAAAACTAAAAAGCGTTTATGATCTGGAGGTGACCAATATCCCTCTTGATCAATTACGACATTGGATATTTGCTGAAGATATGATTTATCATGAAGCATGCAAATACTTCAAAGTCATTGCTGTTGATATAGAGATCGGCAACCGTGAAGTAGCCAAATGGAACCAACCATTGATTGAGCCAGCTCAGGAAGGTCTCTGTGCATTTGTTGTTAAGGAGATTAATGGATTGTTGCACTTTGCGATTCAGGCTAAATTAGAATGCGGCAACCATGATATTGTCGAATTTGCACCAACAGTTCAGTGTCTGACAGGAAACTACCGTCAAACAAAAGAAGGTGCATTGCCATTCCTTGACTACGTGTTGAAAGCCAAACCAGGGCAGGTTGTGTTTGATACGTTGCAGTCCGAAGAAGGAGGCCGGTTTTTCCATGAGCAGAACCGTAATATGATTGTAATAGCTGATGATGAAGTGCCGATAGATCTCCCACAACACTATATATGGATGACGTTACATCAATTATATACCTTCTTAAAATTCAATAACTATCTGAATATTCAGGCACGCAGTTTGATCGCAGCGGTTTCTTTTATATGATTACGACCAAACCTACGAACATAGGCGTTATAGGCTGTGCCAGCATAGCGGATAAATTTGTAATACCCGCCATTAAGAGTTTAGCAGATCAGTACACGCTAACTGGAATAGCCAGCCGAAATGGAGCAAAGGCACAAAGATTTGCTGCTAAGTTTGATACGCAAGCTTATTTTAGTTATGACTCATTACTAAAATCAGATCAGATAGATGCTGTCTATATACCCCTGCCAAATTCCATGCATAGAGAGTGGATTGAGAAAGCTCTTGGTCATAACTTACATGTATTGGTTGAAAAGTCGTTGGCTTGTACCCATGAAGAGATAATTCACCTGAATATACTTGCGAAACGAAAAAAACTTGCATTGGTTGAAAACTTTCAGTTCAGATTTCACCGTCAGTTAGCTATCATAAAGCAAATCATTTGCGATGGGATAATCGGTGAATTGAGATGTCTCAAAAGTTCTTTTGGGTTTCCACCCTTCCCTGATGTTGAAAACATCCGATACCAAAAGGAATTGGGTGGCGGTGCCCTTCTGGATGCAGGCGCTTATTTGATCAAGATTGCGCAATATTTCCTGGGCGATGACTTGGCTGTCGAGGCAGCAAGCCTTACCTTCGATCCTGAAAGAGAAGTGGATATTTGGGGAGGGGCATATCTTAAACAAAACAACGGGGTAAATTTCGCCGAAATTGCTTTTGGATTTGATAACTTTTATCAATGCAACCTGGATTTATGGGGCAGCAAAGGCAAAATTTATACTAACAGGATATTTACTGCACCACCAGGTTATGCTCCTGAAATAATACTTGAAACACTTTCAGGAAAAGAGACCATTGAAGTTGAGCCAGATAATCATTTTGAAAATATGCTAAGGTATTTTCACCAGATCATTATAAACGGCACGGGAATAGAAATGGAGTATGTTCAAAATATCAATCAAGGTAGACTTATTGAAGAATTACGAGGAAAAGCGAATGAAAAACAATAAACCAATTTATGTTACACAGCCTTCATTGGCCCCATTAGAGGATTACATGGAACTCCTGAAAGGCGTATGGAAACGAGGGGTGCTGACACACAACGGACCTTTGGTGCAGCAACTTGAAAAGGAATTATTAAAAGTACTCAATATCAAACAAATAGTAGCCGTGACAAATGGCACTATTGCCATACAGCTTGCCATAAAAGCATTGGGTCTAAAAGGTGAAATAATCACTACTCCCTTTACATGGGTGGCAACGATAAGCGCTATCATATGGGAGAATTGTACACCTATATTTGCCGATATTGATGCCAGAACTCTAAATATTGATCCTGCCAAAATTGAAGAAAAACTCACTCCTCAAACCAGCGCAATAATGCCGGTTCATGTTTTTGGAAATGCATGTAACGTAGACGAAATTGAAGCCATAGCTAAGAAGTACAATCTGAGAGTGATATATGATGCGGCACATGCTGTTGGCACCATATATAAAGGGAGGAGCTTGCTCGAATACGGCGATATTTCTGCCACGTCTTTTCATGCTACGAAACTCCTCAATACAGGCGAGGGCGGAGCTTGTATCACGAACGACAATGAATTGTATGAAAAACTTAGGAGGATTCGTTTCTTTGGGCATGATAATTCCAAAGATGTCGTCGAAGATGGTTGCAATGGGAAAATGACTGAAATACATGCAGCATTAGGGCTCGCCAATTTAAGGTACTACGACCAAGTATTAGCTGACCGAAAAGAGAAGTATCTCTTTTATAAGGAAAGGCTTAAAGACATTGGGTTTCTTACTTTTCAGAATATAAACGAAGAAGCCGTGAATTACAGTTATTTGCCGGTGGTTTTTGATTCAGAGGAGAGACTCCTCGAAGTAGAAAGAGCCCTTAATATGAAGAACATTTTCCCTCGAAGGTATTTCTATCCGTCGGTCAATACATATCAAAGAATCGTGCCTTACGATCCGATGCCCATATCTGAGAACGTGTCCAGAAGAATATTATGTCTGCCACTCTATTTTAAGCTAAACTTCGACGTTATCGAGACAGTTATCGCAGTCATACAGGGTTTTTGATTCTGCTGTCAGCGCAATCAGCAAGCGCAAAGCGCGAATGGGTGAGAAATCTCAAAAACGCGCAATGTTTATTCTAAATGTACAATTGGCCAAGCTCTCGTCTACAGCGGATGTAAGCCCACACAGCTTGGGAAAACGTTTGGCACCGAGAAAGTTGGTGGAGAAGCATTATTGTTTGCCAGTATGCCCCGACATAGAGTCGGAAGTCATTGATATAATATGTTTCATGGTAAAGGAGGCCGCGGAGTCGCATGGATAAGAAGACTATTTTGGTTTTTCCTTGTGGATCGGAGATTGGGCTAGAGATACATCGCTCACTTAGATATTCGAGGCACGTCAAATTGATAGGGGGCAGTAGCGTCGAGGATCATGGAAAATTTGTCTATGAGAACTATATGGGAGACATTCCTTTTATAACTGATCCAACTTATATCCCCTTCATACGTCACTTAGTTGAAGGGCAGAAGATAGATGCAATGTATCCGTCTATGGATAGCGTGATCACAATACTAACAGAGAACCGAGAGTCTCTGAGGTGTGAGCTAATTTCGTCCCCTCTTGAAACAGTGCGTACATGTTCTTCAAAGGCGAAGACCTATGAGCGTTTAAGACACGCCATCTTAACACCAAAGGTGTACAAATCAATCGAAGAGATCGATACTTATCCGGTATTCATAAAACCAGAAATAGGTTATGGCACACGCGGTGCAAGGAAAATCATTAATGCCGAGCAGGCAAGATGCCACATGGAGGAGTACCCAAACTGCATGATTCTTGAATATCTCCCGGGTAAGGAATTTACTGTAGATTGTTTTACGGATCGAAAGGGAAAGCTTCTATTTGCCGGGCCGAGAGAGCGAAGAAGAATAATGAATGGCATCAGTGTTAATACAATTTCGCTTGTCCCCGATAAAAGACCCTTTGAGATTCTCGCAGAAAAGATAAATAAATATCTTAGCTTTAGAGGGGCTTGGTTTTTTCAGGTTAAGGAAAGAGGAGACGGCGAACTTGTTCTATTAGAGGTCGCTGCCAGATTGGGGGGCTCTTCAGCTTTATATAGAAATCTGGGGATCAACTTTGCTCTTTTGAGTATTTTCGATGCGTTCGATGAAGAGGTTAAGCTTCTCTCCAATAATATTAAGATTGAATTGGATCGGGCGTTGGATAATTGTTATGAGTTAGATTTTACATTTGATGAGGTCTATATCGACCTTGACGATTGTCTTGTTATTTCCGACAAAGTGAATACGAATTTGATTAGCTTTATTTATAAGTGCATTAATAACAATATTAAAGTTATCCTTTTGACACGGCATGTAAGTCATCTTGGGGAAACTCTCAAAAAGTTTAGGTTAAATAATGTTTTTGATTTTATCGTCAATATAAAAGATGGCCTACCGAAATCACATTTTATAAAAAGTGCAAGAGCAATTTTGATAGACGATTCGTTTGCGGAAAGAAAAGAAGTAAAGGATGTTCTGGGAATACCAGCATTTGCGCCCGATGCTGTTGAATGTTTATTTTGAAAAGTGACTTCACCAGATATCTGCGGTTAGCATAATGGCTGTACAGACTTATTGGAAGCAAGTATTTTTTGCAAGAGGCTCATGACTCATAATCTCAAACATGTTGTAGCACACGGCTTTTTCTGGAGTTTGTGCGAGCGAATCGGACAGCAGGGTATCCAGTTTGTCATCTACATAATTTTGGCCCGCTTGCTGGTACCTGAACAATACGGGCAGATTGCCATGCTGTCAATATTTATGGCGGTTGCGCAATGTTTTATCGATAGTGGCTTTGGTTCGGCCTTAATTCAGAAGCAGGATGTAAACCATCTTGATGAATGCACAGTTTTTTATTTCAATATCATTGTGAGTTTCTTGGTGGTTGGATTATTGTGGCTCGCTGCACCTTGGATCGCTTCTTTCTACAATATGCCCAATCTGCTTGTTTTAACACGGGTTCTTGCACTGAACCTCATCATCAATTCGTTTGGGGTGGTACAGGGAGCCATACTCACGAAACATATTAATTTCAAGCCCCAAATGAAGTTCAATCTGGTTGCAACAGTGGTGTCTGGCAGTATCGGCGTGATCATGGCATATATGGGATATGGCGTGTGGAGTCTCGTCGCTCAATCGATTGCGGTTAACCTCGTACGTACAGCTTTGTTGTGGCTTTTTGTTAACTGGCGTCCTGCATTGCTATTCAGTTTCAACTCACTGCGAACGATGTTTCCATTTGGTTCCAGACTCCTTTTTTCAGCACTACTGGATAGAATTTACAACAATCTGTTTTCAATTATTATTGGTAAGATGTTCTCGGCAGCAGACTTGGGATTTTATTCACGCGCAAACCAAATGCAGCAATTGCCAGTAGATAACATCTCGGCTTCTGTTTCCCGTGTGGCCTACCCAGTGTTTTCTTCCATTCAAGGGGATAAGCCCCGGCTGAAAGTCGGTGTTCATAAATCGCTGACCATTTTAGCAATGGTCAATTTTCCCTTGATGATCGGCTTGGCCACAGTTGCAAGACCTTTGGTGCTTGTTCTTCTTACAGAGAAATGGTTGCCCTGCGTTCCCTATCTCCAGCTCCTTTGCATGGTAGGACTGCTATATCCTCTTCACGCGATAAATCTAAGCGTATTGGTTGCTCAAGGGCGATCCGATCTTTTCTTTCGACTTGAGATCCTAAAGAAGATGCTCGGTGTAGCCTTGATTGTTCTCACTTTTCACTGGGGTATTTCGGTCATGATCTCTGGGCAAATCGTTGGTTCCATTATTTGTTACTTTCTAAACAGCTATTACACGGGAAAGTTCTTGGACTATCCGATAGTGGAACAGCTTCGCGATCTTTTGCATAGCTTAATTCTTTCGGTGCTCATGGCTGGAGGTATTCATGTGATTACCTTTCTCTCAATTTCTCAACAACCTTTTCTGTTAATTGCGCAAATTGTAACCGGCATTGTTTTGTATGTCGTGCTTTGCCGACTTACGAAGCTCCCCTCGTTTATGGAATCTTTGGAGATGATTAAGCCCAAACTAACACAGATTTGTTGTATTCATTAAGTGTCAAAAGCGGATCCTTTTAAAACAATGCATGGAGAAAATATTTTGGATACACCAAGCGAAAATGTTCCTTGTTTGGAAATCAGTGATCAAGCCGTCTTAACCCAGACCCCCTTAGTAAGCGTTCACATGATCACTTATAATCACGAGCCTTACATCGCCAAGGCAATAGAAGGCGTTTTGATGCAGAAAACGGGCTTCCCGTTTGAGTTGATCATAGGTGAGGACTGTTCTACTGATCGCACCCGTGAAATAGTACTTGAATATCAAAAGAAACATCCTAATATAATCCGCGTTCTCACGTCTGAAAGTAACGTGGGGATGCATAAGAATTTAAGGCACGTATATGATGCTTGCCGAGGAAAGTATATCGCATATTGCGAAGGTGACGATTACTGGCATAACCCACTGAAGCTGAAGAAGCAGGTGGAATGTCTTGAGTCGCATCCCGATGTTGGATTAGTCCACAGCGATGCGGCTTGGCACCTTGTAGAGAAAAAAAAGACAATAAGTACCTTTTACAAGAACCGTCCTATAGTCAATCTGCCACGCCAAGGGGCAGTCTTATTGCACAACATTATAACTTTCAAGTATCCTGTTGTTACATGTACCGTAATGGTCCGTACATCGATTCTTATGGAAATACGCAAAGAATGTCAATATGAGTTCAGTGACAAGTGGCTTATGACCGATACTCAAATTTTTGCCGAGTTTGCTCATCGTTCAAAATTCTCTTATATAGATGAGCCTCTGGCAACACGCAATTCCTTGCCTGAGTCCGCTTGTCTCTCCAAATCACCCGAGAAGAGCCTCAAGTTTATGAGGAATGCTTTAGAATTGGATCTGCACTACGCAAACAAGTACGGTGGCGTTGATAGAAACAAGATCCGAACTATCCTTATTAATCAGTATGCAACATCACTATCGTTTCTTGCATCCCAGCATTGTAGGCTTGACATAGCCAAGGAAGCTCTTGATCTTGTTCGAAAAGAGAAACTGAGATTCGGTTTGTTGAGTTGGCTTTACTATTTTGGTTCGCTAAATTTTCTATTTTCTTGGCTTGTGTGGACTCTGATTCAACCTGCGAAGATAGCGAGAAGGTGCATTCGCTATCTTTTGGCGTAGGGCGGTATTGACCAACCACAGCGTCAACGCATCTTTCGTTACCCTGGTCCGATATGAGATGATGAGCCGCCGCGCCTTTGGAGCCGCAATTCCATACCCTTTGAGGTCAAAATGATTCAAATTCGAACTAAACGTCTGATCATCAATGCCGATGACTTCGGTTGGGGGCGTAAGCTCACAGATACTATTGTTCAGTGCCATCTTCAAGGCATTGTGACCAGCACAACTCTAATGGTCAATATGCCTGCGGCTCAATATGCCGCCAAACGAGCTTCTGAGGTGCCCGAGCTCAGTGTCGGTGTCCACCTAAACCTGACTGAAGGTCCACCCATATGCCCGCATGATGCAATCCCAGACCTCTTGGATGAGCACGGTAATTTCCCAGGCAACGCCCTCCAGAGTGCCCGTCTCTGGCGAGGAGGTCAGTACTTTGAAGAGGTGCGCCGTGAACTGGCAGCGCAGATCGAGCGTTGCCTGGACCTTGGTGTCGTCCCTACACATTGTGACAGCCACCACGGGATCCACAAACTTCCCGTTGTGCGACGCGCCATGGTAGAAGCGATGAAGGAACAACTCATTAAGCGCGCCCGCACACCCTTGAGTCGCCACCGAATGCGCGGGGATACAACGCTCTATAGTGCCGTGATACCTTGGCTGCAGCACAATTTGAAGCGCGCGCCTGTCCTGGTATTGCTCCACTGGGGACACCTCAGACTAAGACAAGCAGGGATATTAACCCCGCAATGGAAAGCAACACGAAGCATGGGCCTGCCTTCCGGCTCCTCCCCCAAAGAGCAATTGCTCGCTTGCATTGCCGCCATACCATCAGGATGCTCCGAGATTCTCCTGCATCCGGGTGATCATGGCCCAGAGGACCAGCCATCTGATTGGCATTTGAAGACTTGGGCTGAGGATACGCCCATATGTCTGGACACGGAGGTTGCATCCTTCATAGATGAATCCGGAATAGAGCTTATATCTTTCCGATCCCTTTGATGTTTTTAGACCAAATCGGTAATCTTTGACATGGCCCGAATTCTTCTTCTACTTACTCGTACTCTATGGCGTGACTTTCGACCTTACGATATCCAGGGCCCTGCGCTTGTGGAGGGGGGGCACGAGGTACTTTATGCATCCGGGGCTCCGTGCGGACAGGCTGAGCGGGCTTTTACATGGATATCGCTTTCGGAAAGAGAACGCTGGCTCGCACGGCGAAGCGGCGGCCTCAATCTCTACAGACGCATTGTTGCCCTGGAGCCGGACGTGGTTCAGTTATGCTCTCTCGAACAACTCCCTCTCGGGTTTGCACTGAAGGCCTGGGGTCGGTGTCGTGTCGTTTACGACTGTCGTGAAGACATGGCCTCGGCACTTTATGAACGCCACAAGACCCTTCCGGCATGGGGTCGTCGCGGCATATTCCGGACGGTCCGGGCGTTCGAATCAGCCGCTGGCCGTCATTTCGATGGTGTTATCACGGCTGACCCCGGAGTTTACGACCTCTTCGACATTGTGCCTCCCGAACGGAAACTTGTCTGCTTCAATTCTGCTCTACTGGAACAGTTTCCTACAGATTATCCAGGTTTAGCCGAACGGGAGTATGACGTCGCCGTGTTAGGTTCCATGAGTTCCCTTCGTTCCGGTACTCATACCGTGCTGGATGCGCTCAATCTGCTTCGACTCGAAGGGATGCCCGTCCGGCTAATCCTGATTGGCCAGCCTGAAGGAGAGATGGCAGGCGCTATCTCTGAGCGGATCCGGAGCTATGGCTTGGAGCAGTATGTGAATTGCACCGGACTCCTTCCTCATTCGAGCATTCCGGCAGTCTTAGCGCAGGCTCGTCTCGGAATAGTTCCGCTCCTCGACTATCCGAAGTTCCACCGCAATATTGCCTGTAAAGCCTTCGAGTACATGGCAAGTGGAATGCCTACAATAGCTTCCGATCTTCCACCGCAGAGGCTCTTCTTGACTGATGAAACAAGTATTCTCTATGCCCCTGGGGACACGGCTTCTCTCGCAGCTGCTGTCAGAGCATTGCTTGTTGACCGAGAACGTGCGGAGAAAATGGGTAAGTTAGCGCGAGTAGCAATGGAAGAACACTGGAATGGGGAAATAGAGCAAGAAAAATTGAGGAAATTCTATTGGAGACTCTTAGACTTTCCGCTGCGCGGCAGGGAGTGATCATATAATGGATAACCGTCTGACCCGGACCATCTACGACCATTCACCTTCACTTGTTCGTAGTACCGTAGCAAGTATCGCCGGATGGACAAAGAACAGACGTCGCTTCAGCGGAGAGTTCTTGCGCTGGCTCCGTTTTTTCGAAGAGGCGCATTATTGGTCTGAAGAACGGCTTCGAGCCCTTCAGAATGACCGTCTGCGAGAACAAATATACAAGGCCGTGTCTGAGGTGCCATACTATCAGCGCCTTTTTAGCAAACTAGGATTGTCACCAAGGGATATTGATTCTGTGGAGGACTTATCGAAACTCCCGCTGCTGCAGAAGTCGGATGTAGTCTCTGCCGGAAAAGACCTGATTAGTCGCTCATGGTTGGAAAAGCATCTGAACTGGTATGCGACAAGCGGTTCTACAGGTACCCCTCTTTTAGTTCCACGACCAGCCTATATCGAGCAGATGGAATGGGCATTTCTTCGCGCGCGTTTCTTTACCAAAGACACAGTTCGGGAACCCTATTCATCTTTCACGGGTCTTGAGCTCATCCCTCCGGGACAAAACGAACCGCCCTTTTGGGTCGACAACTGGGCGAACCGCCAGCGAATGTTCAGCATTTTTCATATGAACGAGCACAACCTGCCGCATTACTTTAGATCGCTTAACAGACGTTATAGCCATTTTTATTTGGGCTATCCGAGCGCCATATATACAGTAGCATGTTTTATGCAAGATCGATCGCTGTCCCTCCGACTTCCTCCTGCCTACATATTCACCAGTTCGGAGGAACTTCAACCCCAATACGAGGATACGATACGCGCCGTCTTTGGTTCTACAATCCGTAACCGATATGGCCAAAACGAATTTGTCGGTTCGATTACCATGTACGATTGTGGGCACCTGCATTACGACATGGATTACTCTATTCTGGAGTTTCTGCCGGTGGGTCAAGAAGATGGTGCAATACTCGCGGAAATAGTTGGAACCAACATGCATGACACTGCATGGCCATTGATCCGCTACAGGACCGGCGATCTCGTCGTCTATGACCCTAAAGACCGCTGCTATGCGGGATATCCCGGCCAGATCATCCGACGCATTCATGGCAGGACAGGGCGCTATTTTGAGTTGCCTGACGGGAGCCGAGTAACAAACATATCTGTCATAGCGAAGAAGTGCGCGCACATTAAGTTGATGCAGGTGGTGCAGCGCCAACGGGGTCAAATCGTCGTCCGAATAGTTCGAGATCTTGGATATTCTCGCGAGGACGAGAAGAACGTTATCTCCCAGTTTCGCCGGAAAATAGGCAATCAGATCGCTATAAATGTAGAGTACGTTAACGACATTGAGCGCACTGGTTCGGGTAAGTACATCTCCATCGTGAATGAGGTCGGAGAAACTGGTACCGTCTCAGCGGCAGACCCATTGTCTTAAGCTCAGAAGAATCATTCTTGGAGTCTAATCCCTTTGTTAACGAGTTTGGTTTATGAAACTATGGCACGATCTCTCAATGGATTTAGCGACAGGCGGGCTTCATCTCGTGCTACTGTAAATTTGGAGATGCACTTCTCAGAGAAGGTAACTTGCAGGCATCCCCGTTTAGTGGTTAATAGGAAATATACCCTATTATTAAACCCCTCAGCAATGGCCACAAGGAGGAACATATTATGACTATGGAGAAGATGACCACTCAAAGTCCACTTAAGTTTATGTGGCGTCTCGTGGCCACACAGGCTGCCGTTTCTGCATTATTAGTTGCGGTAATGACAAGTCTTCTTCTTTGCTTTCAGCCGGTATATGCAGACAACCCATCGGCTCCTCCGCAACCTTCCAGAGATAAAATTGTAGAATGGTTGCGAGAACTTAGACCATTACCTAAGGTACATTATTCCTGGCCGCTCCCCACGGAGTTGCTTTCTAATTCGACGGATGACCTCCTTAAAGAATTCGCTCGGTTAACACACGCTATTAGTCTGCGGGCTGAGTCGGCAGACCCAGGTGAAATAGCAGCGGCGGTTCGCGTCTGCAAGTCCATCAATGATACTAAGCCCTCGATCCCTTGCACGGTGGCGATTAACTACTCACCCTGGCACCGACGATTTGGGAAAGATCTGCCACCCACAGACTTCGGTGCCAGCCACGAAGCGGAGGTGAAGTTATTCCAGAGCAGATTGCAGTTTGTCAAGGATGCGCTGAAACAGGCAAATAGCTTGCACCGTGGGAATGTCACTTTGTCAGCAATACTGCTTGATTCTGAACGGTTCCATGTTCGACAGAATGACGCACAATGGAATGCCGCAATCACCCAAAAACACAGAATTATCTATGATATAGCCAAATCTATTTTTCCATCGGCCCGGGTGGAACAATACGAGCGGGGCGGCTGGATGCCCTCTTCTAGTTCTACCGGTTGGATGCAGGCTCAGTGGTACACACTTGAAGAACCCGGTGACGCATTTTCATTGTCCCTTTACAGGATCATCGAACTTGCTGATACACGGGAGGCTTTCCGCCGTACAGTAAACAGCGCGGCCATACACGGTGTCAGTGAAGTTACACCCTGGATTGCTCTCGGATCTGGTATGCGCCGTCAAACAGATTCATTCCATAGATGGTCCGATGGTGATTGGGATTATGATTTGGTTTATTCCTGGCAGATAGGGGCTGAAATCAACAACAAATGGTTCGGGGACCGGCCCGAGCGATTCGCACCGTGGCATGCTGCGAAGGTGGTTATTTTTTTTCCGGCACCATTCTATCAAAAGTTTCCGTCCTGGCCGAAGCACTTTGTCGCGTATGTTCGAGGCGCGAACGGTTTAACGACTTTGCCAAAATAAAGGAGGTCTTATATGGCTGGGTTTTATGGAAAAGTTGGGGTTGGGTCTGATTCAGATATTCAGATCCCTATACTTCCAAATCTCGAAGTAACGAAGTTGGAGTATTCGGATGTTCGCTTTAGCAACGGTTTCATTCGAGAATTCCATTTTCGTGGAACTCCCCCTCAAATTGGTAACTCATTGAGCGGCAATACTGTATTGATCTATACGGGTTTCATTGTTGGCCAAAATAGGCAAAGTCTCACCGATTCGCGAAACGTTTTTGCAGATTCACTGGCGACACAGTATGAGGAACAGGGAATATCGATATTCTCAAAGCTTAATGGCAACTGGGCGGCGGTGGCCGTGAATCGGTCAGGCGATTCTATTCTGTTGGTAGCCGATCGCTTGGTTACGATCCCTATTTATTACTCAATATCCGCAGGCACTTTTGAGTGGTCAACTTCGTTCCTCGGGCTTCTGCAACACAGTAACAGACCCAACTATTTTGATCCGGAAGCTCTAACAGAATACATGGTACTAGGCTACCCCCTAGATAATCGGACCTATGTTCAAAACATCCATGCTTTACGAAATGGCCAAGCCATCCAGTGGAAAAAGGGTTTGACAGGGGAAACTACATACTGGCAGCCACGCATGGAACCAGACCCTTTGCTTTCTCAAGCCGACCAAGTCGCCGACGACATCAAACACCTGATTGATCAAGCTGTTATTCGCTTTGCAGAAGATGGAAGGCATGTAGGAATGACGATCAGCGGAGGTTTGGACTCGCGCCAGTTGATCGCACGATTGGGCAACCGCTGTGAATTGGGCGCCTCGACCGGGTTAGAGGACCATCCTGACATCAGCTGCGCGCGGGCTATTTGTAATCATCTGGGAATTCCTTACCAACATTGCTTTTACGACTTTGCTGACGCTGTGGCAAACGAGAACAAGTGGATAGACCTTAATGACGGTAGCATCTGTACCGGTGAATACATCGTGGCAACGGCAAAGCTGGCAGAATGCTGTGACGTGGTGTTTTTTGGTGCGTTTGGCGATGCCTTCCGTGGCAAAAAGAAACCCTGGCCATTAACCCAACGGGGTGCAAAAGAATCAATGTTTGCCAAGGAGAATCTTCAGTTCCTGCCGGAATTTGAAATCAAGCAGGCCATGGGGCACCGCATGCCGCTTGATATCCAGAATGCCCCGAAAAGGAATTTCTTCAGGTTGTTCGATAAAACTAATACATCCATCCTGCTCAACAAATTGATTTGGCACAATTTTACGCAACGCCAGAGGAGGCGTATCGCAACCGTGCTAGGTGCTGGAAGAGGTATCGTGGATGTCCGGTTCCCACTAGCGGATATCGACTTTATGGATTTTATGCTTCGTTTGCCACCAGAAATGAGACATCCTTCACTTGATGTCTATAGGCTGTCATTCAACAAGCATTTTCCAGAGCTTGCTGGGATGCGTAACGGCTTCGGTATAACTTATCTCGATGAGGCTAAACAAGGGTGGTTTTTTAATGATCTGAAGGCCCGGCTGTACACCAATCTTCCGAGCTACGTCCGGGAACAACTTAAGAACAAAGCCCGTCCAGAATTGCTGTTGCCTTCCCATCTAAGTGTTTTTGGTGTAGAACGGGAGGATTTTGTTAAAGAGCGACTATTTTTTTTGGTGGAGTTGGGAATTCTTTCCCAGAAATGGGTTTCCCGAGTGTTGGAGGCACATTTTAGCACAGCATCTGATAGGTCATCACTCTTACACAAATTGATTCCACTGAGTATCGTTGCAGAACGTTATCGGATCTCCTTGAACTGAAGAACTTAACCAGCAAGTTGCTCGACCGGAGCGGCCAATGAAAACTCTAAGTAACGTTAAATGGTTTGGAGAACGTACCCTGGCGAGCTGCCAAATAGTTTTTTTCCGTGACACCAACTACCTTAAGGTATTTGCCTTGACCTGAGCACTTGGTTGCGAATGCTTACGGTACGAACACGATCAGGACTTGGCTCGGACTAGGTGAGATACCGAAGATTAGTTTATTGTATTGTCCTATAAAAGTAAATATGCAGGGAGGCGTTTATGCAGGAGAATGGAATCAGCCCAGTGGATACGAAACATTTGACATTTTACTTTTTAGTTGGTGACTGGGACGGTCTTCACACAATGTTTGAGACGGAGGATTGGGATAGTATTGCAGGGGTCCCTTTAGTGCCACTTTACTGGAAGCATCTTGTGCAGAAAGGCCACGAGGTGCATGTGGTGGCAACGGGCGACTTTAGTTCCGACAAGGATTTCATGGTTGAAGGTATACATATTTATCGAAGGTATGTGGCGGATTGGCTGACTCCTGGGCTTCGCGTGGGTCGTCATAGTAGGCCGATTCGCACGTATTTTAAAATTGGGTTAATTGTTCAAACCTCAAAAGCACTCAAAGCGGTGATCAAGGCCGCCCGTACATCCCCCCCAGATGTCATATACTCGTATCGGCGGACTTTCATTCTTGCGGGTTATTTGCTTTCTCATAGGTATAGGGTTCCACACCTTGTTCACTATTGGGGAACTTGGTCAAGCCACTATCTGTTCAACGTTCCCTGGTACAAGCGGTTACCTATAATCTTGTCGAAACTGGCGTTGAAAATCCCTATGGACTTGCTGATTATAAGTAACGACGGGACTGAAGGGGATAAGGCTATTAAGAAATTGAAATTCCCGGAGGAACGTTTTCGCTTTTGGTTAGATGGTACGGCCCCGGACATTTATAAGCCCAATTTGGACGTAGGGTCAATAAAGGAATCCATCGGACTTAAATCTACCGACAAAATGATTTTCCAAGCAGTAAGGTTGGATTTCTGGAAGCGAGTGGATCGTTCAATTGATGCTTTGCCAGAGATATTGAAACAAGTACCGGAAACGTATTTGGTAGTTGCCGGGGATGGGAATTTGCGCGAAGACCTTGAGCGCCAGGCCAGACTATTGGGCGTTTCGGATCACGTCAAATTTCTTGGCTTCGTTCCACACAATAAGGTTCTTGAACTGCACAACGCAGCCGATTTGTTCTTGACAGTACAGGACCTGACAAATCTGGGCAACCAGATCATGGAAGCGTTGCACAGTGGCACCTGCGTGATAGCATACAACGTCGGCGGCACATCACAAGTCATGCGAGACGGTGTGACAGGGATGCTGCTTGAAGAGAAGGACCTATGCCGTTTGGGAGTCATCTTGGGAGAACTTCTTGCCGACGATGAAAGGCGGCAAAAGCTTGCCCGCGGAGCATTAGAGTTTGCCAGAAAGAACATCTGGACTTGGGAGGAACGAATTTCCGCTGAACTCAAGGAAGTTGAGAAGCTTGTCAGGGCATACAGGAAAAACCATCGATGAGAGCAAATTGATGATGGCAGACATTGTGAAGCCATCATCAATTTGCTCTCATCGAAAGACACTTAATGAACGATTTGATTCAGCCGAAAAGGTACGTGCCCAAAAAAAGGATGGTGTGACACCATGGAAATAGTTGTAGCGGCAGTTGTAGCAATGGCCATGGCCGCCGTTTGTATTCTTGCCGTTTACCCGTGGTCAGTTTTTGCCCTGCTCCTTATGGTACCGCTGATAAAAATGGCTGCAACGACCAGCGCATCAATTCTCAAATCCTTTGACCTGACAGTTCTCGCGAACATATTGGCGGGCGCCGTTGGATTGTGGGCTTACAAGCGAACGCCAGAGAAACCGAGACTGCATTTTCCCTTCAAAATGTTGTTGTGCCTTGTCGCGGTAGAATTGGTGTTTATGGTAGGTCTTTTGTGGACCAGCGCCCCTAATTACGGCCTTCAGAAGATGGTCCGTTTAGGAGGGATCGGCATTCCTTACCTTCTATTGCCTGCATTTTTTGTTCACTCTGTCGAAGATGGAAGAAAGGTGCTTAAGGTGTTGATTTTTGTAGGCGCCGTGGTTGCAGCAGTTCTCATTGTGGCTCCACAAGGCAGTCAATCAGTAATGCGCTACGGAAGATTGTACGGACGCAGCACTTTTTTTGGCTCTGACCCAAATACGCCCGCTACCCTCGTTGTCGCGGGGATGATCGCGTTGGCCGGGATGGTACTTACCGGAGCTGCTTCAAGGTGGCTCAAGTACTCTTCGTTCCTCCTTGCTTTACCGTTTGGATTGATTGCGGTACTGGCCACCGGTTCCCGGGCAAATCTCGTCGGTCTTCTCGCGGTTCTCCCCATCCTTTCGCTCTTCTCGGGGAGCAAGAAGATCGGGAAGATGGTTCTTCTTTCAGTGCTTGCCTTGGGGGCTTTAGTGCTTGCTTTTATGCTTTTGCCTCAGGTTGGTCCGGTTGATCAAGCACGATGGTTTAAATTTGCAGATAAGTTCGAAACCGGCGATTTGGCAGGAACTCGTTCTCTGGCTTGGCATTTCTGCCTGACGAAAGCATGGGACCAGATGCTCCTATTGGGGCACGGTCCCGGCAGTTATGCAGTCAATTTCTTAATGAAGGACTCCCCTATGTGGCCTCATAATATTGTATTGGAAGCCCTATATGAGGGTGGGCTTTTTGGGGCCGCGGCCATAGTGGTGTTCTTCGTTCTGTGTTTCCGCACAATGCTGAGGGGTGCCAGGGCGTCACGGAATAGCAATGATCGACTGCTTGTTGGAACCGTTAGTGCAGTTGTCCTGTCAATGAGTGTTCCAGCTCTTACGCACTGGGACCTTGACGGAGCCAGGTTTCTGTATTTGTTCGCAGGGCTGTTGCATGTCAGTGTACAACATGTCGTGCAGGAAGTCGATGTTACCGACAGGGATGGAGAAAACACTATTCATTCTGGCAGAGAAGGCTATCACGGAAAGAATCCACATATGTCGAATTCTATTTAAAAAATGGTGGAGCTCTGGACAGCACCCAGAAGGCTCTAATTCAAATTCCGCCCGGTCCCAAAGAATGCCTGGGTTATGGCACTGCTCCAGTGAGGATTTTTCCAAATACTGACTGAGTGACCTGTTAGCAGAATAGTTGGTTCAGAAACAGGAGGCTTACAATGAAACAGATACTGCAAAATCTCAACAACGGTCAGACAATTCTTGAAGATGTCCCATGCCCATCGGTAAAACCCGGCCATCTTCTTATCCGCACTTCCGTGTCCCTTGTTTCTACTGGTACCGAAAAGATGCTGGTCGATTTCGGTAAAGCGAACCTGATTGACAAGGCCCGGCAGCAGCCCGACAAGGTGAAAATGGTTCTTGACAAGGTGAAGACCGACGGTCTTATGCCGACTTTCGAGGCTGTCAGGGGCAAGCTCGATCAGCCTCTTCCCATGGGCTACTGTAATGTGGGGACGGTCATTGCTGTGGGTAGTGGGGTTGACGGTTTTTCAATCGGTGATCGGGTAGCGTCAAACGGCAAACACGCCGAGGTGGTTTGTGTACCTAAGAACCTCTGTGCCAGAATACCTGGTGAGGTAAGTGACGAGGCTGCCACCTTTACGGTTATCGGTTCTATCGCACTACAGGGTATTCGCCTTGTTCGGCCAACTCTGGGTGAAACGATTGTTGTTACCGGCCTTGGGCTTATTGGTCTGGTCACGGTGCAACTTTTCCGTGCCAACGGTTGTCGTGTACTCGGCATTGATTTCGACGAAAAGAGGGTTGACCTTGCCCGTTCGTTCGGTGCCGAGACAGTTAACCTCTCTCGCGGCGAGGACCCGGTTGCTGTTGCACAGGTATTTTCACGAGGACAAGGTATAGATGCTGTAATTATTACCGCATCAACTAAGAGCAGTGAACCGGTCCATCAGGCAGCGCTCATGTGCCGCAAACGCGGCAGAATCGTGCTGGTCGGGGTTATCGGCCTTGAACTTTCTCGTGCCGATTTTTATGAAAAAGAACTATCATTCCAGGTTTCATGTTCTTATGGTCCAGGACGGTATGATCCGCTCTATGAAGAAGGTGGGCAGGACTATCCCTTCGGATTTGTCCGTTGGACTGAGCAGCACAACTTCGAGGCAGTTATTGATATGCTTGATGAACGGCGCATCAATGTTGAACCTCTCGTTTCAAATCGTTTTCCTCTTGCCCAGGCAGAGGAAGCCTACAAACTTGTCGAGGGTGGGAAGGCCCTCGGTATTGTCCTTTCCTATCCGTCAGTTTCCGAGTATCCTGAAAATGAGCTTACGAAACGGACAATTAGTCTGGCTACCTGGGAGACAAATGCATATGCCGCACCGGGCGCGCCGGTTGTGGGCTTTATTGGATCAGGTAATTATGCGACTGGCGTTCTGATCCCAGCTTTTACTAAGACCCAGGCGCGACTCAAGAGTGTGGCATCAAACGCAGGCGTGAGCGGCGTCCACGCAGGGAAAAAATACGGCTTTGAGGAGACCACTACTGACACCGGATCGATTATCGAGTCATCGGACATTAACACAGTGATCATCACGACACGGCACGACTCCCATGCCCGTTTTGTCTGTGAGGCATTGAAGGCCGGGAAGCATGTCTTCGTGGAAAAACCGCTCTGTCTCACTGAATCTGAACTCAATGAGATTATAGCAGTTTACTCAAAACTCAAAACTCAAAACTCAAAACTGCCGTTGTTGATGGTTGGCTTCAACCGCCGCTTTGCTCCGCAAGTGTTGAAGATTAAGGATTTACTGCAGGGCGTCCGTGAGCCAAAATCTTTTGTCATGACCATCAATGCTGGGTCGATTCCGCCGGAACACTGGACCCAAGACCGGAAAGTGGGGGGCGGCAGGATCATTGGTGAAGGGTGCCATTTCATCGACCTCCTCCGGTACCTGGCCGGAGCGCCGATCGTCGGCGTACAAGCTCTGATGATGGGAAATGCTCCCGGTATTGTCGTCCGGGACGACAAGGTTACCTTCACTCTCACCTTTGCCGACGGTTCTTTCGGAACGGTTCATTACCTGGCGAATGGTCACAAGTCCTTCCCTAAGGAACGGCTGGAAGTCTTCTGTGCAGGCCGTATACTCCAATTGGACAATTTTCGCAAGCTACATGGTTTTGGTTGGCCCGGCTTCAGAAAGATGAATCTTTGGCGACAGGACAAAGGGCAGGTGGCCTGTGCGGCCGCTTTTGTAAATGCTGTTGCAGCGGGTATTTCTTCGCCGATAACCCTTGAGGAATTAGTTGAGGTAACCAAGGCAAGTTTTGATATTGTCAAGATGATGGAACATTAACAGTGCCCGATCTTTTATGCTATGGCCGTACCGTTTTCCATCTGAAGCTTCGGCAGATTGCGTATCAAATAATCCGCCTGTTAGGGCACAAAACAAAAGTATCACCGATTACAGAAAGAGTTGCCATAGAAGAAAGTGTTATCCTGAACCAGCCGATACGCCGACTGATGCAGGGAGACAAAAACACTTTCACCTTTCTGAATGTAACTCAAACCTTTGATTTAAATCAGTTCGACTGGTCACCTATGGAAGTTGGAAAACTCTGGCGTTACAACTTGCACTATTTTGACTATTTGCATGAAGTGGGGCGTTGCTGGGAAAATAAGGTATTTCTCATAAACGACTGGATTAAGAAAAATCCACAGGGAACATTTGATGCATGGGAACCCTTTCCTATTTCTCTGCGTATCGTTAACTGGATCAAGTTTTTTCTCTCGTCTGAGACTAAAGGAAAACTTGAGGAAAGGTGGCTGAAAAGCTTATATCAGCAAACACTCTGGTTGAAAAAGAACCTTGAGTATCACCTGTTGGGCAATCACTACTTTAAGAACGGCAAGGCCTTGATCTTTGCCGGACTCTTCTTCACCGGGAAGGATGCCCAGCAGTGGCTGGAAAAAGGGTTGGCAATCATCAGGGAAGAACTTGACGAACAAATTATGTCCGATGGAGGGCATTTCGAGCGGAGCCCAATGTACCACTCCATGATCCTTGAAGATTGTATGGATTTGATGAACCTGTGCGCGGGACACAACGACAGGCGTGTTGCGGGGTTATCTGAATATCTAAAACCAGTTACGACCAGGATGTTATCATTTTTGCTGAATCTTACCCATCCTGACGGACAGATTGCCCTGTTTAATGACGCAGCTTTTGGTATAGAAGCAGTGCCGAAGGAGTTGCAGGATTACTATGAACGTCTAACCGCAGAGGTATTACCGGATGAGAGAATGACCATTCAATCTTTCCCCGATACCGGATATTTTATTATGTCTCCCCGAGAAGGCGATAAATTAATCGTTGACTGCGGCGACGTTAGTCCTAATTATCAGCCCGGTCATTCGCACTGTGACAACCTGAGCTTTGAACTTTCTTTAAGGGGCAAACGTATAATTGTTGATTCAGGCTGCTGTCAATACGAGGACGGAGAAATACGGCAATACAATCGAGGGAATGCAGGCCATAACACGCTCACAATAGACGGGATAAATCAGTCGGAAGTTTGGGGAGCTCATCGCTGTGCCCGACGGGCCCATCCACTTTACGCTGAATTAAAAGAAGAAACGGGGGGTGTTCTGAGTTTTAAGGGCGCTCACGATGGATATCGTCGGCTTGTTGGTAAGCCTATACACTACCGGAATATTACGTGGTCAGAAAAGACTTTGGTCATTGAAGACCGGGTTGAGGGGAAAGGCAGTCATGATTTTGAACTCAGACTTCACATCAACCCGGATTTAAATGTGTTGTCTAAGGGTACCGGGATTACCCTAATGGACGACGAGAAGGTGGTGGCCAATATCTCACTATCCAATGGTAGCCAATGGCAGATTTCTAGCGGCTGGTATTGCCCTGAATTTGGAATTAAAAGAGCATGCCCGGTGGTGACCGTCTTCTTCAATAAGGCAAGTTTACCCTTCAAGAATGAATTGGTTATCGAGACAGAGAGGTAGATTTTTCATGCATATTCTTTTTCTTACACACTATTTTCCTCCTGAAGTGAATGCCCCTGCTTCCAGGACTTTTGAAAATGCAAGGCGATGGGTAAAGGCTGGCCATCGAGTCACCGTCCTTACCTGTGTTCCAAATCACCCGAAAGGTGTTGTTTATACAGGCTACAAGAATCGTTTGTATCAGTGGGAAGAAGTTCAGGGAATCAGAGTCTTGAGAGTAGGGACGTACCTGAGCCCTAATGAAGGTTTCCTGAAGCGGACAGCAAACTACGTGTCTTATATGATTTCGGCCACACTTCTTTCCCCATTGGTGAAAGAAGTCGATATCGTGGTTTCCACTTCCCCCCAGTTCTTTTGCGGCATGGCGGGGTATTTTGTTTCCCGTATCAAACGCTGCAAATGGGTTCTCGAAATACGAGACCTGTGGCCCGAATCGATCGTGACAGTAGGTGCCATCAAGCAGCGGCAAGTCATAAACCTTCTTGAAGGTCTTGAGAGGTTCTTCTACCTTCATGCTGACCACATCATTTCTCTGACACATGCATTCAAGAGCCATATCATGAAAAAAAGTGTATCCGAGAAGTACATATCAATTGTTACCAACGGGGCGGATCTGGAAATGTATACACCGCTGCCCCGGCACAATGCAATATCCAAAGAATACGGTCTTGACGATACATTCGTGGTTTCCTATATAGGGACCCACGGAATGGCTCATGCATTGAGGACAGTATTGAAGGCAGGGAAAGTCTTGGAAGATAAAAAAGGAATCCTCTTTCTCCTCGTCGGCGATGGTGCGGAACGGGAAACCTTATTGAAAGAAAAGGAGAGGATGGGATTAAGTAACGTACTCATGCTCCCGCAGCAACCAAAGGACAAGATGCCCGGTTTTTTGGCCGCTTCGGACGTGTCAATGATTCTGTTAAAAAAAGATGACCTCTTTAAAACTGTCATTCCTTCCAAAATGTTTGAAGCAATGGCGATGGGAAGACCCATCATCATCGGCGTTGACGGGGAAAGCAGACAGATCGTTGAAGACGGGCAATGTGGCATCTATATTGAGCCTGAAAACCACGAAGAATTAGCCAATACAGTGGTCAAACTCTTTCATGACCGTGAGCTTTTAAGGACGTTGGGTGAAAACGGAAAGACGTATGTAAAAAGGAATTACAATCGTGAATTACTCGCTGAAAAATATCTGAATACATTACTGGGTGTTCACGGAGATCATACCGCTGACGGAGGGCACAGCTAAAAAGCAATGTTGAGTTTTGAATGTTTAATGCTTAATTAAATAACTAACTGATTTAATGCATGAATACAGGGGTAAAGGAATATGAAAGTTTTTCTTATAGCTGGAGCACGCACGGGTAAAGCAATGTTGAGTTTTGAATGTTTAATGCTTAATTAGAAACTAATTACTTCACTCAGATGAAAATAAAGGAAGTGAGAATATGAAAGTTTTTCTTATTGCAGGGGCACGACCTAATTTTATGAAAATTGCTCCAATTTACAGAGCATCGCTAAAGCACCCAGAGGTAGAGTGCAAGATAGTGCACACTGGGCAGCATTATGATCATGAGATGTCGCAGGCTTTTTTTGATGAACTCGAAATTCCGGTGCCTTCTTACCATCTTGAGGCAGGATCGGGCAGCCATGCGGTGCAAACAGCGAAAATCATGACTGCCTTCGAAAAGGTGTGTGAGGAGGAAAAACCTGATCTGGTAATGGTAGTAGGTGATGTAAACTCTACGCTGGCTTGCAGCATCGTGGCAAAGAAGCTGTGGATTAAGGTTGCCCATATAGAAGCAGGTTTGCGGAGCTTTGATCTTGCTATGCCGGAAGAGATTAACCGGATGGTAACAGACAGTATTACAGATTATTTTTTTGTTACTGAAGAAAGTGGTGCACAAAATCTTCTCCGGGAAGGGAAAGAACCGAACACCATATATAATGTTGGCAATGTAATGATTGACAATCTATTATATCAGCTTGATGAATTCAAAAACAAATCGGAACAGCATTTTTCAACCTATCCATTGAAAAAAAGGTACAGTCAATTTGCTTTTTTAACGCTCCACAGACCGTCAAATGTTGACAATCACGACGTTTTTCAAGGCATAGTAACTGCACTCAATAAAATAGCTAAAGACAGGCCAATATTCTTTCCTGTACATCCGAGAACAAAAAAAATGATTGGCCAATTGGATATAAAGCTTTCTGATAGTATAATTATGCTGCCGCCGCTATCATTTAAGGAATCTCTTTTTCTTTGGAAGGACTCAGAGGTTGTTTTGACGGACAGCGGTGGTTTGCAGGAAGAGACAACAGCTTTAAAAAAACCTTGTGTCACAATAAGGGAAAATACAGAACGTCCTATTACGATAAAAATAGGGAGTAATGTTCTTGCAGGGACTAAAACAACAGATATTTTTAATGCTTACTATAAGAGTATTGAAAAGGCAAAGAATGCAACAGTGCCAGAACTCTGGGATGGTAAGGCGTCGGAAAGAATATGGCAGGCAATTTTGAATTTTTAATGTTAAATGCTTAATAGGGACAATTTTATATGTTTAATGTTGAATGTTTAATATGGAAAAAATGCAGGGCAAGACTAGCGTTGACAATTTAAGAAACACTGATTGTAAATCTTTAAAATTATTGAAAATTAAACATTAAACATTCATAATTGGTTTATTTTGGTGCTTAATACTGAATAAGGGAGGATAATCAGATATAATATGAGGAAATTTAATATCTTAGAAGATAGTAAGCTTATGAATATCAAGCCTGTAAGTTGGATTAAAGCAGGCATTTATGCTTTTCTTATAGTTATTACTTTTTATTCTGCATTAAATCAGCTTGTTTTTCATGATTGGGATAGAGAAGACTATTCACATTGTTTACTAATCCCATTTATTGTTCTGTATCTTATCTGGGATTATAGACAGGCTCTTATTGGTACACCATCTGTTGTTGATAAAAAAGGTTTTATCCTGCTTATGGCAGGAATTTTACTTTTTTGGTTAGGAGAGCTTGGCGGAGAATATTATACGATGTATTTATCTCTCTGGCTGGTTGTAGTTGGCCTTGTATGGGTACACTTCGGCTGGAACAAGATTAAAGTTTTGTGGTTTGCTTTTTTTGTAATGCTTACTATGTTCCCCTTCCCTAATATTATAAATGTGCGAATAACTTTTGCATTAAAACTGATCGCAACAAAATTGGGAGTTTTAATACTTCAAGCGTATGGTATGTCGGCATATAGGGAGGGGAATATTATTGACCTTGGGTTTACCCAATTACAGGTTGTTGAGGCATGCAGCGGTCTGCGTTTTGTAATGCCACTTATGGTACTCAGTCTTTTACTCGCCTTTTGGTTTAGGGCTCACATCTGGAAAAGAACAGCTCTTTTTCTTTCATCTATCCCTATTGCGATTTTGATGAACAGTTTTCGCATTGCCGGCACCGGCGTTTTATACAGCGTGTGGGGTGCTCAAGTGGCCGAAGGTTTTTTTCACGATTTTTCCGGGTGGCTTGTATTTATGTTTACCATACCGATACTTTTAGCAGAAATGTGGATTTTAAGAAAATTACCGCCACGGCTTGAATTTGGAAACACAAAAGATACAGGAAGGACGAGGGACGAGGGACGAGGGACAATAGGGGAAAGTGAGAAAGAAGCTACAGGGAAGAGCGAGGCGGTGAAACAGACCGGCACAGCGACTGTTTCAATGAAGGCGGCATTGCTACAACCTGTTTTTATAGTTGCCTTAGTCCTTCTTGGTATAACGCTTGTTGCTTCAAGGACTATAGAATTTAGAGAGAAAATACCTATTAAAAAACCCCTCTCGCAATTATCGCTTAAAATAGGGGAATGGAACGGCACAAAGCAAATAATGGAACAACAGTTTGTAGAAGTGCTAAATTTTTCCGACTACACTATTGTTGACTATAAAAATAACCAGGGTAAGAGTATAAACTTTTATACAGCCTACTATGAAAGCCAGAGAAAAGGGGAGGCTACCCATTCGCCGGAATCGTGTCTACCGGGGAGTGGATGGCAATTCAATGAGGCCGATCCCATCAATATTAAGCTTAAAGATGGCAGTTTAATAAAAGTGAATCGTGCTTTTATGGAAAAAGCTGGCGATAAACAATTGTCCTATTACTGGTTTGCACAAAGAGGTAGGGTTCTTACAAACCTTTATCAGGTAAAATTTTATTCCTTCTGGGATGCCCTGACAAAACAAAGGACTGATGGAGCGCTTGTCAGACTCATTACACCGGTTTACAGCAATGAAAACCCACAAGACGCGGATAAAAGACTACAGGATTTTACAAAGGAGATTGTACCTATATTAAAAAATTATATTCCGGAATAATATATAAAAAGCAATGTTAATATTGAATTTTTAATGATAAATAATAAATGTTGAGTTTTACCGCAGGATGCAATGAAGGCACGAGGTTAACAGAATGAGATTGACGCCTACTGTTTTGTTGTATATACTTATTGTATCAACAATAAGGGGTGTTTAAACCATGAAAACAGCAAAAGTGTTTAAATCAGGTAATTCTCAGGCTGTCCGGCTTCCCAGGGAGTTTCAACTTGACGTAAAAGAGGTGGGAATATTTCAAAAGGATGGGAATTTAATCTTAATCCCTTTGAAGAAAACCTGGAAGGACTATTTTGATCATGGAGAGAAATTCTCTGGTGATTTTCCTGAGCAGATCGAGGATCCGTTTCCGGAGGAGAGATTCCTGTGGTAATTCGGTACATGCTGGACACCAATGCATGTATCACCCTTATCAAGGAAAAACCTGGTGCTATGCAATCAAGATTACAGGATCTTTCGACGGATGAAGTGGGAATATCCAGTATTGTTGCTGCCGAACTTTGGTATGGTATTGCCCTTTCGCAGAAGAAAAAAATAAATGAAGCTGCACTGAGGGATTTCCTGAATTATGTTTCGGTTCTGGATTGGCCATATGGAGCCTGCCCAATCTATGGAAGGATTCGTGCAACACTTAAAGAAAAGGGAGCCCCTATAGGTGCAATGGACCTCCTCATTGCTTCCCATGCGTTGTTTCTCAATGCCACAGTTGTGACTGATAATACATCCGAATTTCAGCGAGTACCTGGTTTGAAGATAGAAAATTGGCTGAAAAAATAATAAATCTACCAGCAACAATTCAAAATTGATTTACTGAATTATTTATCTGTACTTTCATTTTATTAAAAATTCAAAATCAAGGATACAACATTGATTTATCTATCATCTACTTTTCTACTTTCATTATTTGTAACTATCCCTATTATACCAATTCTCATCCGGGTTGCTGAGAGGTTTCATGCCCTGGACATGCCTGACGAGAGGAAGGTCCACAGTCATCCCATACCAAGGATAGGTGGAATAGCCATGGTCATAGGAACTTTTGCAACAGCTTTCCTATGGGCAGATTCAAGTCCTTTTTTTAAAGCTTATGCTATAGGGATTGCCATTATTGTAGCATTTGGATTAATAGACGACCTGAAACAATTGGACTACAGGGTTAAATTCGGGGCACAGCTTTTAGCATCTTTTATAATAGTTTTTTATGGTGATATTAAGATTGATGACCTGGGCGCAATGCTTCCCGAAGGATACGCGCTTCCGGTCTGGATTTCCGTCCCTTTAACGGTTTTTGTTATAGTAGGGGTAACAAATGCGATTAATCTTGCAGACGGACTTGATGGTTTGGCAGGCGGGATAAGCCTCATCAGCCTTTGCTGTATAGGGTACCTTGCTTATATTCAGGAAAATACAATTATCTCATTTCTCGCAATATCCCTTATCGGGGCTGTTTTTGGTTTTCTGAGGTTCAATACCCATCCTGCTACACTTTTCATGGGAGATACAGGCAGCCAGTTTCTCGGTTTTTCTCTTATTGTCATGTTATTAAGTATTACTCAGGAAGACACGGCACTGAGTCCCGTATTACCTCTTATCATTCTTGGTTTTCCTGTACTTGATACCTTGACTGTTATGGGGGAGCGTATAGCCAATGGCAGATCTCCTTTTAAGCCGGACAAAAACCATTTCCATCACCGTCTCATGCGTCTTGGGTTTTATCATAATGAATCTGTTTTTATCATATATGTTATTCATACTTTATTTGTGACTTCTGCATTTGTTTTAAGATATCACTATGAATGGGTATTGTTAGGCGGTTATCTGATCCTCTCAGGACTTGTGCTGGGTTTCTTTTTTATATCAGACAAAAAAGCATGGAGAATCAGACACATTGATATTATTGATCATGCGATTAAAGGACGTTTTGCCGACATCATAAAGGAAAAAGGTTTGTTAATTAAGATACCATTCAAATGTATTGAAATAGGTATCCCTATACTTCTAATTTGTACCTGTTTTTTCCCCATGAAAATACCTAAATTCTTTCCTATTATATCTATCAGCTTTATTGTATTGATTGTTGCCGCCTGGTTTTTTAAAAGAAACTGGTTAAGAGGAGTATTAACGTTTTCGCTCTATGGTTTTATTCCTATAATAGTTTTTTTGACTTATACTGACGAACGTGTGTCAGACATGGGCATTTATTCGATACCATATAATCTTTCTTTTTTTGCAATTATCTTTTTTGTTGTTATGACTCTGCGATTTACAAAGCGAAGAAAAGGATTTAAAGCAACTACCATGGATTTTTTAATACTTCTTGTTGCTCTTATTGCTCCCTATCTGGCTGGAACCTATCTTCAATATAAAGAATTGGGCGCAGTTGCTGCAAAAACCATAGCCCTTTATTTCAGTTATGAGGTGCTAATCGGAGAATTAAGAGGAGAACTCGGCAGGATAACTCTTGCCACAATTGTCGCTTTGATGGTCGTAGTGGTAAGAGGGATAATGTGAAAAGCACGAATAACAACAACATAATACTGAATCTTGACAGACAGTTTATGTGAGTGTATAGTAATACACATTAGGAGGTGTATTATGAGAACAAATATTATTCTTGATGATGATCTCGTTGATGAAGCTTTGCGAATCAGTAAAATTAAAACAAAAAAAGATCTTATAAATAAAGCGCTTTTGGAATTTGTAGAAAATCGTAAGCACCTTAACCTGCTTGATATCGCAGGCAAAATAACCTTTATCCAGGATTATGATTATAAGTCAATGCGTGAAGGGAAATGATTCTTATTGATACATCTGTTCTCATTGATTTCTTTAAAGGCATCAAAAACAACAGCAGTATGAAACTGGAGACAATACTAAAACAGGGGATACCATTTGGTATAAATCCTTATATATTCCAAGAAATACTGCAAGGAGCTTCATCTGAAAAAGAATTTATTCTGCTCTATGATTATCTGTCTACTCAAAAAATCTATCATCTTAAACACCCTATTGATTCGTTTTCACAAGCTGCACGGATTTATATGACTTGCCGTAGAAACGGGGTTACTGTCAAAAGCACGATCGATTGCCTTATTGCTCAGACAGTGCTGGAACATGAATTGATGCTGCTTCATAATGATAATGATTTTATTGCTATGTCAAAGTTCATTCCTTTGAAATTTTATTAAGAACAAAAATGTTGAGGAGGTATTCAATGATAAGACTGTATTCACTTAAAAAGCAATTTACAATAATCTTTTTATTTTTTCTGATACCGATTATGATTGCCGGATGCGGGGGTCCGGAACAGAAGAAGATGAAGTTTTTAAATAAAGGTAAGGCTTTATATGAAAAAGGTGATTATACCAAGGCAGGTCTTGAATTCAAAAACGCAATCCAGATCGACACAAAATTTGCCGAAGCCTATTATATGCTCGGGATGGTCTCGCTTAAGAAAGGTAATTTAAAAGGCGCCTTCGGTGGTTTTATGAAGACGGTCGAACTCGATGCCCACCATATTAAAGCCCAGACGCAGTTAGGTAAACTTTTCGTTGCAGTTGGACAGCCTGATAAAGCTATGGAAAAAGTGGATATTGTACTCAAGGAGGATGGAAAGAATGAGGATGCCTTGCTTCTTAAGGCTGCAGTAATGCTTTCCAAAAAAGATATGTCGGGCGCAAAGCAGTTCATCGAAGGGCTTATAAAAGATGGCATTAAAAAACCAGATGTCTTCCTCATGCTTGCTTCTACAGATATTGCAACACAGGATTTTAACAGCGCTGAAAAGTCTCTGAAAAGCGGCATAGAGGCTAATCCAAAAGCAACAATGCTTTATATTGGATTAATAGATATTTATGTTAAAAATAAACGTCTTGAGGATGCAATAAAAATGGCAGAAAAAGTAATAGAAATCGAGCCTAATAATGGCCGTCATAAACTAATGTTGGCAGATCTATACTGGAACTCGAAACACGAAGAAAAAGCCCTGGAGATACTTAACAAACTTGTATCAGCTGATAAGAAAAATGAAGATTCCTGGTTACAAATGGCAAGCTTCTATATCGTAAAAAAGAAATTTGAAGACGCTGAAAAAAAACTCATTGAAGGGTTAACATATAACCAGAAGAGCTTCAAATTGCGTTTTGCCTTAAGCGAATTATATGTGAATTTCAATATGCTTGATAAAGCCTTAACAACATTAAAGGAATGTCTTAAACTTGAAAAGGATTCAAAAAATCCGGACATCATAAAAACAAAAAACGCCCTTGCAACAATATATCTGACAAAGAATGAGATTGGTGAAGCAAATAAATACGTTGATGAGATAATAAAAGACAGCCCGAAGAATGTGGAGGCACATTTTACAAAAGGAAGTATTCTGCTTCAGCAGGGTGATGGAGTTAAGGCAATACCGGAATTCAGAACGGTCGTTACTGAAAAACCACAATTTATATCGGGCTATATTCGTCTTGCAGACGCACACGCATCTAATAAAGAATGGAATCTTTCAATAGATACTCTTCAAAACGCACTCCGCATAGATCCAAAATCGAGAGATGTGCAAAGGGCTTTAGGGAAAATCTATATAATGCAAAAGGATTATAAAAACGCTGAGGCACATTTAATAAAGCTTACGCAGAATTTCGCAGACGATCTCGAAATCAAAGCAGACCTTGGAGACCTTTACCGTGCTATGAAGGAATTTAAAAAAGCAGAGAATGTTTTCCAGGATATAAAACGCAGAAATAACAAGGCACTGCTCGGCTATGTCAAGTTAAGCGAACTCTATATAAGCCAGGGCAGATGGGATACAGCAATCTCGGAACTTGAACAGGCAAATCGACTGGATCCAAACTCCCCTACCCTCTTTTCATGGCTTATACAAGCTTATGTGGAACAGAAAAAACATAATGTTGCCATATCTCTTTGTCAGGACAGGATAAAAGTTAACCCAGGCGATGCCTTTTCCTATAATCTCCTGGGTCAGATATACAGCACACAGAAGGATTATAAAAAAGCTGAAGAATCTTTCCAAAAGGCAATAGAATATCAACCCGTCTGGTCTGCACCTTATAACAATCTCGCACGGGTTTATCTTGCTCAAGGGAAATCCGAAACAGCAATAAAGAAATTTGAAGAATCATTAAAGGCTAATCCAAACAATATTACGGCTTATATGGTATTGGGTCAGTTATTTGTGCAATCCAGGGATTATAAGAAAGCTATTGAAATTTATGAAAAAGTGCTTGAAAAAAGACCTAATCTCTGGCCTGCTGCAAACGACCTGGCATTCTTACTCAGTGAACACGGCAAGAGTAAGAAGGATTTAGATAAAGCCCTTACATTGGTAGAGAATGCAAACAAACAACACCCTGATGATCCGGCAATCCTTGATACTATAGGATGGGTTTATTATATGAAGGGCGATGTCAACAAAGCGGCTGAAATAATAGGCAAGGCAATCTCCAAAAATCCCGACAATCCCACAATTAATTACCACATGGGCATGGTCATGTACAAACTTAAGAAACCTGACGAAGCAAAAGAAAAACTAAATAAAGCTGTGAATGCCAAAGAAGATTTTCAGGGGAAAGAAGAGGCACGTAAGATATTAGGAAAACTGTAACTTTCATGATTATCCCCCCCGTATCAAGTACGGGGCAGGCTCTGCCCTCTCCCTCAAGGGGCGAGGGAATGTGGTCACCCCGAAGCAGGGTATCGGACTTCATGCTGGACTTTATCCGGCATGAAGTCGCAAGTTCGTCATACCGGTGAAAACCGGTATGACGAAGTTAATGAATTTAATTGCTTACGTTTTCTTCTTTTCTATATTGACAGTCTAATGTATTATTCATATATTAAAATTCTACGTTAACAATAAGGAGGTTACAATAATGCAACATGGAAGGTATACGTTCATTTTATCATTGCTTGCATTGTTTTTTATATCATCGTGTAGTACATCACAAAAGGCAATTGTTATCAACACGCCTAAAACCACAGATACTCAGACCATCATTGAGACATCAGGGAATCATGAAAACATAGCATCTCAAAAGGCGAATACAGCGGTTATCATAAACCCTGCTGATACCGGGGATACAAAACAGGAAGTTGATGTTTCATCAAATAAGGATGTTGAGGAAAAGCAAGAAGCTTTGGAAGACGAGAAAGAAACTGTTGTTGAGGACATCAAAACAACGGCTGTATCAGATAAAACAGCGGCCGAACCAGCTAAAACAGGTATATCATATATTATAGGCGCTGGAGACCTATTGGAAATCTCTGCATGGAGAGATGACGCCCTGACTAAAACATTGATTGTCCTGCCTGATGGTAAAATATCATTTCCTTTGATAGGTCAGATAATTGCCGCCGGGAAGACAATTGATCAGTTGAAACAGGAGATGACGGAAAAGATTTCGCCTTATGTTCCTGAACCAGTAGTCTCAATCGAGGTAAAACAGGCAAACAGCATGCTTATTTATGTGATAGGCCGGGTTAATAATCCGGGGCGCTTTCCGGTTAATGCCTATGTTAACGTTTTGCAGGCATTGTCTATTGCCGGAGGTTTGAACCCTTTTGCTAAGAGTAACAAGATAAAAATTTTTCGTACCGATGGTGATAAAACACATATCTTCAAATTCAGATATGATGATGTCGCGGATGGGAATAAACTTGAACAGAACATACAAATAAAAAATGGTGATGTAATTGTTGTTCCTTAACATATTCAAAAATGCTGTGATGGCGAAAAATAACATAGTTGTACGATATTATGCATCTGTAACAATACTTTTATTGTTTTTTATTTTATCAGGATCAGCATCTGCTGGTGAACTCAGGCTTGTTCCTTCGCTTGCATTAAAACAGGAATATAATGATAATATATTTTTTTCATATAGTACACAGCGTTCAGAACATGATTTGATAAGTACCATAACCCCGCAAATTGAGATAGCCAGAAAAACTGAAAGGATTGAAACGAGTTTTCTTGGTAAAATAGATCAGAGATATTATGCCAGTAATACCGAACTGAATGCTATAGATCAGACATACCGCGGCAATCTTCAATATGCACTTACTCCCAGAATAAGTGTTGGCGGACAAGGAGGATATATAAGGGATTCCAGTCCTGACCGTGACGTTCTGACAACAGGTCTTATCATGAGTACTGCTACACGTAACAGACAAAATTATGGTTTTTCCGGAAATTATACTATTTCAGAGAAAACATCAGCAAATCTAACATATAATTACTCAAAAGACAGTTGGGATTCGGCAAAATATACTGATACGGAGACCAATTCACTTAATTTAGGGTTCATCCATGATTTAAGCGCTTTTTTCCGTGAAACAAAGAGCCAGGCAAACTTCGGTTTTTCTCATTATATTTCCACCGGTATGTCTGTTGATAGTTACATGGGGACAATTGGCATAAGCAGTCAGCTTAATAAACTATGGAGTATCTCAATTGATGGGGGTATGCGCTATACTCATTCTCAATATAATGTACTAATGGGCAAAGTTGTATTCCCTTTTATTGTTACATGGACAGAAGAAATAAATACTTATGGGACAGCCGGAACCGGTACTATTTCGCTGAACTATAAGGGTGAAAAAACAAGTGCAACTTTTTCATTGATGCGAGACCTTCAAACTGCTTCAGGACAAATAGGCACTGTAGAACGTACAAGCTTTTCCATATCGGCAACAAAACGATTTACGTACGAACTCTCTGGAGGTTTTAACGCATCATACTTCAAGAATAAGTCAAGTGATAATGAATTATCTGCAACGCAACAGACTGATACAGAGACATTCAACATCTCTTCTTCGTTGCGTTATGAATTTTCAAAGGATATTTCCATAGAATCTTCTTATACTTATACAAAAGTATATAACAATATGTACAGAATGGATGCTGATAGAAATATTTTTATGATTCGATTATATGCACAACATAAATTATTTGAATAATAAATCAAGCAGTTTCAACAAGAGGAGCACATATGAATAATATTTCAATGGATGTCGGTGATTACGTCAAAATTGTTAAGAAACGGAAGTGGAGTTTAATTATTCCGTTGCTTGCCTGTTCTATTATTTCTGTAATTGTCGCCGTTGTTTTACCACCCATATACAGATCTGAAGCAACAATTCTAATCGAAGAACAGGAGATACCTCGCGAATTGGTTATGGCCACTGTAACGAGTTACGCAGAGCAAAGACTCCAGACCATAAATCAGAGGGTAATGAGTTCCACAAAATTACTTGAAATAATAAACCGTTTTAATCTTTATCCTGAAGAGAAGAAGAAGTGGACAATTGAGGAAGTTGTTGATCAGATGCGTAAGGATATTATATTAAAGCCAATAAGCGCTGAGGTGGTAGACCGAAGAACAGGGAGGCCCACGTCTGCTACTATCGCATTTACAGTTTCATATGACGGTAAAATCCCTGAGCAGGTTTTAATGGTGGCAAATGTCATCAGCTCTTTCTATTTAGAGGAAAATTTAAAGACAAGAGAAAAACAGACAGCAGGTGCATCAAAATTTCTTGGAGATGAGGCAGATGTTCTCCAGGAACAGTTGACGAAACATGATGCCGACATCGCATCATTCAAAGAAAAGCACACAAATACATTACCGGAGCTTCTCGGAATTAATCTGCAAACTTTGGATAGGATAGACCGCGAGATTGACCAGCTTAAGGATCAATTGAAAACATTACGAGAAAAAGAAGGCTATCTCCAGACCCAGCTTGCAAGCATTCCAAGCGATGCATCAACTCAGGATAAAAATCTGCTTAGAGAACTAAGAGCAAGACTCGCAGATCTTACGAGCCGTGCCTCAGACAAACATCCAGATGTAATAAAAATTAAAGCAACAATTGCCAAAATTGAAGAAAGGCAAAAAAATGCAATAAAAGACAATAGTGGAACAACGCAAAGGATGCCATCCCTCGTAGACATGGATCAGGCAGACAATCCGGCTTATGTAACCCTTGCATCACAATTGGCAGGCACTGTCTCTGAAATTGATTCTGCCAAAAGGCAAATCGAGGAACTTCAGAGGAAAAAAGATGATTATCAACACCGCGTTGAGTCAACTGCAAAGGTGGAGGAAACAAGCAAGGGCTTGATGGTTGAACGGAATAATATCCAAATAAAATATGATGATCTCATAAAGAAAACAATGGAGGCAAAAGTTGCTCAGGGGCTTGAAAAGGAACAGATGGGTGAAAAATTTACCATAATTGACCCTCCGCGGTTGCCTGAAAAACCTATTAAACCAAAAATTCCGGTCATTATATTAATAGGCGTGTTTCTTGGAATCGGGTCAGGTGTGGGTACAATATCTATGAAAGAATATATGGATCACTCAGTGGGAAGTGAAAGGGAATTAAGTGGAATTATTCCAATACCTGTACTGGCAAGTATTCCTGAAATTATTACTAAATCGGATATATTACAGCAAAAACGAAGAAAAAAAATTATCATTATCAGTGTAACGGCTTCTGTCATTATTGCTGTATTGATTTTCCATTTTTTTATAATGGATCTTGATGTTTTCTGGGCCAGATTATCAAGAAAGCTGTAAAAGAGAGGGCAATGAGATGAAAGAAATGGTAAACGATTTTTTACAAAAGATTAAGAAAAAGATGTCTCGTAATGATGAACCAGCCATATCAATGCTACATGAAACATATGTAAGTGATGATGAAAAACAGAAGGCAGGCTGGGTTTCCCATACATATACAAAATCTCGTGCTATTGAACTGGATACTGAATTTTGTATGGAAAACAGGTGCATTGCAATGCAGAGTGAAACACCTGAAATGGATTCTTATAGGGTATTGCGCACACACATACTTCAGATGACAAAACACGGAACAGGAAATACTATTATGGTTACAAGTGCATTGCCTGGAGAAGGTAAAAGCACAACTGCGATAAATCTTGCCTTTGCTCTTGCTAAAGACTACAAACAGACGGTGCTTCTTGTTGACTGTGATCTGAGGCGGCAAAGTGTCCACCATCGTCTTGGCATAAAGAGTGGAAAGGGTCTTATCGATTATCTCCTTAACGATACACCGGTGTCGGAACTTATCCTATGGCCAGGGATTGAAAAACTTACTATTATTTCCGGAGGCAGGCCATTTCTTGAGAGCAGTGAGCTTTTAGGCTCTTTAAAGATGCAAGAGCTCGTCGAGGACATGAAAAACCGTTACCCTGACCGGTATGTTTTATTTGATGCCCCCCCGATCCTTGCAAGTGCAGATTCTCTTACTTTCATTCCACTTGTGGATCATGTACTTTTAGTTGTTCAGGCTGAAAAAACTTCTGTCGATGATGTCCAGAAGGCTGTGGAACTGATTCCAAAGGAAAAGATGCTTGGAATAGTACTTAACAGGGTAAAAAGCCCGTCAAGTTTGGGTTATTCTATGTATTATCCAAGCAGACGTTAAGCCTGCACCATTTGTAAATTAAGTTATTAAGTTTGCCCACAACCTCGTTAAAGCCGGCTGGTTCTTATAGGACATTAAACTTCAATGGGAGTAAGCATTGCCAAAATTGATGTTTAAAAATAATTCAGCTTTCATGGATGTATTTAGCAAAATAAAGAAGGCATACATTGAAATGTATCATAATGCAGATATCGGTTTAGTTTCAAAGGCTTTTGCTGATATTGTAAATCTTTTTAACGGAAATATAGAGGGATTTCAGCGGTGTGATGCTGTTTACCACGATATTACACATACAATGCAAACAGTCCCTCCCTTCCTGGACATGATAATGGGCTGGAATATTAAGGAAGGGAAACCTGAAATCTCAAAAACCTATTTGGATATTGGGTTGATCGCCGTATTGTTGCACGATACTGGTTATATTAAAACGGTTGATGATATTGAAGGGACCGGGGCTAAGTATACTTTTCAACATATTCAAAGAAGCATTAATTTTGCAAGTCATTATCTTTCTGATATAGGTTTTGATTCATCTAAGATAAACAGTGTTGCGAATGCTATTAGATGTACGGGTATGAAATTCCAAATTGACGAGATTGTTTTCAGCAATTCCGAAGAAAAAATAATAGGGTTTGCATTGGGTACAGCAGATCTCCTGGGCCAAATGGCTGCAATTGACTATACAAAAAGATTAACTGTTTTATACAAGGAATTCGAGGAAGCATACAAATATGAAGGGTATGATAAACTGCGTAAAGAAGGCGTAAAATTATTCAGCAGCGAAGAAGACCTGATAAAAAGCACAAAATATTTTTACGAATATATTGTTCTGGATCGATTTAAAAAAATGAATTCCTTATATCAATACATCCCGAATAGTAATAATCAATACAAGAATTTATACATCGAAGCCATAGAAAAAAATATCATAAAACTTGAAAACATTTTAAAAAGAAATTAGATATAAGTATAATTTCTTTTTAAAATGTTTTTTTGTTTAAACTGTGATCTGATACCTTCTATGGCTTATTTTTTGCCCTTCACACCACCTTTGCACCAGGACAACCTGCTTCCACAAGGAATATTGATATTGTGGAGTAACAATAATCACAATAACACTAAATTTATTTTAGATAATCGAAGGACCTGCCCCCAAAAAACTGTACAACACAAAATGTTAGTTTTCTGGCAAAACAGATAAGGAGGATTTTACCATGAAAACAACAAAGTTCACAGAGGAGCAGATTGCTTTTACTCTCAAACAGGACGGAACCGGATTCAGACAGATTACAACCGGCAAGGGAGTAAAAGTAGGACAAGCCATCAGTTACGACGAAAAGACTCTTGTCTATTCCAAAGGCAAGCAGAGGAAGTCGGGCAAAACGCTGGCATCGTACTTTGACCTCTACAAGATAGACCTTGTGACAGGGAAAGAGACACAATTAACCAACCCTTCGTTTTATGGTGAAAGTGACCCCTATTTTACCCCCGATGGCAAGAGTGTTGTTTTTGGCGGTGAATCTCCTTTTAAGCTGCCACGTGGGGGTGAAGCCAGACAGTTTAGAGACGCATATAAGCAGAAGTATGGCGAAAATATCATCCTCCAATACCCTCTTGACGGTTCGGGCATTGATAAGTGGCCTGTACCAGTTATCAACTTTGGAACAGGCTCCCGGTGGCCTATGGTCACAAAGGATGGTTCGATATGGTTTCTGGGCATTACAGGCGAAGAGCATTATATCGGATATTACCGCCGTTTCCCTGATGGTAGAGTTCTGAAATTACCTGATAATTTCAATGGCGGGCAAGAAAAATATAGGTTTCAAATGACCATTACTTCAGATGGTCATTCAATCCTGATTCTTTATACAGGTATGGGAAAATCCAATGAAAGATCAATAGGAATATTCGATACCATAACTGGCACGCTCAGCGATCTGACAATACCTGCACAAGCAGAAAACATACAAATTCAATAGGGAGGGATGACATACGCTGCCACTGAACATTGATCTACGTGAGAAGAGAGAAGTCAGCCATTGACAAGGGACAATTTGGCACACCTATCCGAAATATAGGCACTCTTTCATGTGCTCAGGTGTTCTTCACCATATTCATGTTAATGGCTAACCGCTTTATGCCAACCGTTCTCGGTATACTCGAACAACCATAAAAGAATTCATCACAAAGACCATGAAGTTCACGTAGAAAGGCCGGATAAAAATTTGCAAATATTTTGTGTTTTTTTGTAAAAATATTCTTGAAAATAATATTTGAAATAGTGTATCAATTAGAATACATGCTTATAAATTAAAGCACATCTTTGTAAACACATCTTTTGTCAAGTCATCTTAAGTTAAATCATAAATATCTATTTTAATGGCAATCCTATTTTCGGAGGGCATTAAGATCAGTGAATGGTGAATAGTGAACAGTGAACAGCGGTTAAGGCGGTAGATAGGTTATGACTATTCCCTAACGACTATTCACTGAATTTCAAAAAAGGGGGTAATTATGGCAACAAAGAAAACAGTGGAAAGTCCGGAATTTATGTATCTTCCTTTGGGAAGCATTATTGTGGAAGAACAGATAAGATCAAAGATTGACACAGAAAGTGAATCCTTTAAAGCTCTCATGTCATCCATCAAAGAAAAGGGTGTGTTAGAACCTGTACTTGTTACGCCAAAGGGTGATAATATGTACCTCCTCATCTTTGGAGAAAGACGCTATCTTGCAGCTCAGAAGCTGGGGTTTGAAACTATCCCTGTAAGAAATGTCAATGCAGTCACACAAAAAGATGAAATCCTTGTATTGCAATTGACGGAAAACCTTCAGAGAGAAGACTTAAATCCAATCGATCAGGCACAGGGCATATTGGCATTGATTCAGGCGAGACATCCGGATAAAAATTATAATTTGGATGGGGTGATAAATGAAATAATGAATTACAACCTGAAACCGGAAAAGGTATCGGAGACTATGACGGCAACAGTTGCCGTCATAATTAAAATCTTAGGAAAGTCAATACGGACGCTGCTTAACATGATATCCCTCTTAAAACTGGTTCCTAAAATTCAGGACGTAATTTCTTCCGGAAAACTCTCTGTTTCCCAGGGATATATCTTTGCCGCTAACCTTGGAAGTCCTGACTTTTTTACCATATTTGATGAAATAATGGAGACGCCTGTAACCAATGTTAAATTAGAAAAAATGCTTACTGCATACAAAAGAAGAAAACCGGAATCAACAGACCAGAAACCCATACCAATGAAAATAAAGGTTGCAAATATAGAGGCCGCAAAGACATATTTTGAGAAAAAGACCGGGATGTACACAAAAAATGATCTTCAAACGCTTGCTGAAGGACTAAAGACTTTCCTTGCTTCGATAGAACAGCAGATTGAGACTGCCCCGGAGACTGTGCCAATAAAACCGGTGAATAAACCTGTCCCTCAAGTGTGAGGATTAATATGTGCAAGCGGCTTTGCTGTTCCTTCAAAGGCAGGGATTATTAATAGAAATGTGTCTGTTGTATCATTACTGGTATGGTTATTTATAACACGTACAAATCATAACTACACATAATTTAACAAACGGAAAACAACTTTTGTAGCAATTTTCCTACATGGTGAATGCACCTTTATTGGTCAATAAATTTATGTGTCAGTGGGGTCAGATACTGTCATTAATGTCAAGCCCAAAACTCTCCTTTTTTAGTTTTTTTATCATACATCACGATATGGTACTTTACCCTTATATACAGCATGTGCGATAAGAAGCAATTTTCTCATTGCAGCAATAACGGCCA